>NZ_JBINJD010000270.1:0-3261 GCF_043951915.1 Alienimonas sp. DA493
GACCGCTGCCCGGACGAGGTCGGCCCGCCGCCGGAGCGGTGCTACTGCGATCCGGTCTACGGCTACGAGGGCACGGCCTACGGCGGTCTGGTCGAGTACGACTGCGAGCAAGGTCTGCCGGCGGAGTGCGGCGGCGTGGGCGAGTGCGGCGAATCCGAGTGGCGGTGCAACGGCCCCGCCGCGGAGTGGCAACTGCGAACCGGGTGCGACGGGGCCAGCCCCGACGGGGAATGCGTCGCCGTCGAGCCCACCGAGACCTGCGGCTCCGCGATCGACGGCTTCACCGCGGTCACCGCCTGCGAATCCCCGTCGCCGCCGGCTTAGGAGCGTCCCATGATCCAATCCTGTTGCTGCGGGGGCGTCGTCCACACCTGCTCGTTCCATCGCGGGACCTTCCCGGACGACGCCAAGAACTTCCTGCCCGCGGGCTTCTACGTCCCGTACCCGGCTCAGTTCTACCTCTCCGGGATTCACGTCCGTCGGCTGAACCCGGACCATTTCGTTTGGAGCCGGGACCACCTGCGGAACGAGCGGGAGTTCGGCTACTTCTACGACGACCCGGTCAGCGCGACGGGCTTGCGGACCCGCTCCCCTCCCGGGGCGGGCGACGACCCGGAGGGGTTCTACCCGCACCCGATCACGGGCGGCGGGCACGCCGCGGGGGAACTGCCGCTGCACTACCCGAACCCGCACCCGCTGGTCGAGCGGTTGCCGGTCTGGGGACCGCCGGAGGACCGCGGCGAGTCGCCGATGGAACTGCTCCCCAGCACGGGACGGGACCTGTTCGACGCGGGCTATCACGTCCCGGACTGGCACGGCCGCGTGCCCTCCGCCGCGGCCCCGGGGAGCCGGCAGGACTTCTCGTGGATGCGGCACGCCGGCGGGGCGCACCTGGACAACTACTACCGCGTGCTCGCCCCGGACGACCAGAACGCCGCCGGGGTCGTGAAGTGCGACGACTGGCAGGGGGCGCCGGGCGAGGCCCGGGTCGACGTGTGGACCTCCGACGTGGAGGGCGACTACACCGAGGGCGGGGGGACGGGGTACGTCGACTCCGGCGGGAACTACGTCGTGAGCGAGTTCGGCCCGGGGTGCCGCAACGCGAAGTACGACGGAATCTCCGGCCGGTACTGCGAGGAGAACGAAAACGCCCCGGGCTCCACGATCACGCGGACGGTCCGGCGGTGGGACCGGCACGACGTGCCCGACCTGCCGCCCGCGGACGACGGGGCCGGGGGCTTCGACGCCTACGACGCCGACGACTACGCCTTCTGGACGGAGTTCCGCCTGTCCCACGGTCTCGGGACGCGCTGGCGGGACAAGGAGTTCTGCTCCTACTCGCACAGCGAGCGGGCGGACCACGGGGCGGCGTTCATGCAGGACAAGGAGTCGTCGTGGCCCCGGCAGGCTCAGGCCAACGCGGTCGACCGGGACGAGAAGATCCGCAAGGCCGTCATGGCGACCCGGGATGACTGCGACTGGCCGACGGCCTCCCCGGAGACGACGGAGGTGGATCTGTTCGTCGCCGAGTTCCCGCAGAAGGTCTACGAACTCGACCTCGACGTGATTCCGTCGCCGATGAAGCCGGAGCCGTCCGACTCCTACGAGATCGAGTACGACGCGATCCTGCGGGTCCGGCACACGTATCTGGACCTGAACGTCTGCGGGGCGATCCGGCACGGAAGCGACTCCCTGGGGGTCCGGGCGGAGGTCTACAACCCCAAGGCCCCGCCGGAGGCCGTCGCGGGCGACGACCGGTACGTCCGGGTCTACACCGAGGGTCACACGCGCCGCTGGGTCACCTGCACCGACTACTACGGGTTCCGGTTCAAGGGGGCGGCGTTCCAATCGCAGGTCTCCACGGGCGGCTACTCGCCGTTCGCGGACTTCGAGCACACGTTCGACCTCGGCGTCCCCCCGGACACCGGGCCGCTGATCGTCAACTACCCGCCCACGTCCGCCGTCGACCGGCAGGCGGTCTACGACCTGCACGCCCAGTCCGTACACCAGCAGGAGCACCGAGTCTCCTTCTGGCCGCGGGACCGCAACTCGCAGGGGCGGCTCTGGCACTACGCCGCGGACATCCGCCAGCAGATCGCGAACATGGACCTCCGCCCGGAGTTCCTGTACGGGACCGTGAGCGTGCGGAACAAGATCGAGACGCGGTACGCCGACTTCTTCCAGGTTCCGGAGCCGGCGGGGCACACGTCGACCAGCGATCCCTACTGGCAGGAGGGGGACGAATGGGAACTGGTCCGCACCGGGGGCGTGGTCGATATCGCCACCGCGGAGTTCCCGGACGCGGTGGTCGCCGAAGAACAGACCTACAGTTTCCAGACCCAATCGAACACTTGGGTGAACGGCCCCTACCCGGGCTCCGCGGACAGCGACGGGATGGGGTACGGGGACGGGCTGCCGGCGCGGTTCGTGAACTTCGCCTACCCGTCGGACGTGGGGTCGGGCGAGCCGTTCCGGCGGAGCTACGACGTGAATCTCGCGTTCGACTCGGCGGTCCCGCCCGCCCCGTCCTTCCCGCTGGCGGGCTACTGGACGGAGCCGACGCCGGACGAACACGGGGTCCTTCAAGCCCCCTACGTCGCCGGCAGCACGATTCGCGTCTCCGCTGAAATGCCGAACTGATGGACTGGCGTACGACCCCGCTGTTACTGCTCGACGGCCCCGCGGATTGGGCGGAGGGGGCGGCGCTGACGGCGCCGCCCGGCTGGGTGCGGCACGACCCCGCCAAGGCGAAGCGGGCGGCCGAACTGCCCCCGGGTCCGAAGCGGGACGCGACGGCCCGGCAGTGGGCGATCGCGGCCCGGAAAGCGGCCCCGGGGGTCGGGGCGGTCGCCGCCGGTCCGGGCGTCGCAGCGTTGGCGTCCGGGGCCGGGGTGCGGGTGGTGCGGCCCGGGGAGCGGGTGAGCGTCCCGATCCGCAAAGCCTCGCGGCGCTCGCACGTCACGCCGAAGTCCGCGGAGGGCTGGCGGATGCTGCACCAATACGCCCTCGCCTACGACGGGGACCGGGAGGCGGCTGAGAAGTGGCTTGAGGAGTTCGCGGCGGGGCTGGGGTGCGACGACTGCCGATCGCACTGGCGGAAGCTGACGGCGGAGAACCCGCCCGACCTGACGGACGCGGAGACGTTCTTTCGGTCAACCGTCGAACTGCACAACGCGGTCAACCGCCGCATCGGCAAGCCCGAGGTCACGGTCGCGGAAGCCCGGGAGCGGTGGCGGGAGCCCGTCCGCCGGGTGGAGCACG
>NZ_JBINJD010000271.1:0-3248 GCF_043951915.1 Alienimonas sp. DA493
GAAGCCGGCTTCCGGTCACCCGGGGGGACGCGGGCGACGACCGCATCGCAGCCCGCTCCGCCCCGGCCCTGTCGCATCGGCTCGACGAGCCCGGCGGCGATCGAATCCTCGGGGCCCCTGTGCACGGGTCAAGGGCACTTGCCGATCCGCTCCGCGATCCACGTCTGCGACGGCCGGGCGATCCCGTCCGCCCCGCTACGGGGGGGCTGAACGGCGTCGGCCACACGACGAATGGTCGCGGCTCGCTGCCGTGCACGGAGAAACAGGTGCGGGTCCTGTACGCTTTCAGCCGCCGGACCGGCGTGGAGCTGACCGAGGAGCTGCGGCGGCGTTTCGGGCTGACGACCGCGGAAGAGCTGAGCCGCCGGCAGGCACGCGAGGCGATTGACGGACTGAAGGAACGGGCTGGAACCTAAACAACTTGGCCTTTGTTGGCTCCCGCCCCGCCCGGGTTCGGGCGGGGCGGGATTCTCTCAGAGTCCGGCGACACCAATGGCCCTGCCGGCAGCGACGTGGGGTTTCGGGGCCTTTCCTTCCTCGGCATCACACCTTCTTGCAGAAGGAGCCGGGAGTTGAGACCTCTCTCGTCTGCGAGCCCGCAACCCACGGCGACGCGGGCGGTGGGAAGCGGTTCGTGCCGCTGTTGGAGCGGGCGATTGGGGATTTTGGCTTCGGTCGCAAAGCCGGTGCCAAGCCGTTCCGCTGCACGAGCGTCGCCGACCTCACCGTCCGGCGGGTCGAGGCCGGCTGGCAAAAATTCTGAGGCAAAACGCTGGGAATCTCGACGCCGATGCAAGCGAACGCCTCACCGACGACTGCCGTCGCGTACCGGCAATGAAGACGGGAGGTCCCGAGGAGCACTAGTCCTCGGGACCTCCCTAAAAACGGCCGTCAACGGTCGAGCTACTTCTTGCGGCGGTCATGGGGCACGACGACGCAGGTCGACGCAGGGGTCATGTTGCCGGCGCCGTCCACCGCGGTCACGCAGACGGAGTAAGTGCGGCCGGCTTTGTCCCCGCCGTTCCGCTCCGCTCGAAGCTCCACCGTCGCCGCGTAGATCCCGTCGCCTTCATGGGTCAGGACGACCGGCACGGAGCTGGAATAGCCGTCCTCCCCGTTCACGTCGCCGACGTGCTCGCCGCTGCCGTCCGAGTCGTCGGGCTGGCTGCTCTTGAGATCGCAGAGGACGGTCAGATCTTCGGGGGCCCAGCAGTGGTCGGAGGCCTGCACGACGATCGTCACGGGGACCATCTTGTGATTCGGCGACCAGAGCGTGCCGACGTCGGTGGTGACCGAGGCCACGGGCGCTTCGTCGTCAACGACTGTGACGGTGACGTAGTCGGTATCAATCCCGCCGTTGCCGTCGTCCACGGTCAGCGTCACTTCGTATTGCCCGACCGGGAAGAACGCAGTCGTCGAGGCTGCCTCCGGATGGTCAATCACAACGCCCATGTCCTCGGCGACGGACCACTTATAGGTCAGGTCGTCGTCGTCCGGATCCGAGGAGCCGCCGCCGTCGAGGGTGACCGTCGCCCCGCCAGCGCCCGCGTCGCAATGCACTTCTTGGTCGGGACCGGCGTTCGCGGTCGGCGGGTGGTTGACGACTTCGACCGTGAAGGTGGCGAAGTCCACTCCGCCGAAATCGTCCTCGACGAACAGCGTCACCTCGTGCAGCCCGAGCGGGAACTCCGCGATCGTCGTGGCGGACGTTGGGTCGGCGATTTGGACGCTCGCGTTCGGATCGAAGGAGTCGACGGACCAGGAATAATCAAGCAGGTCGCCGTCCGGGTCCGAGGAGCCGCGGCCGTCGAGTTCGACGGTCGCTACGGTCGCGCCCTCGCCGTCGCGATAAACCACCAGATCGTCCCCGACGACTGCGTCAGGCTCCCTGTTGACGACCGTGATCGTCACGGTGTCGGTGTCAGACCCGCCGTTGCCGTCGTCGACGGTCAGCGTGACCACGTGGGTCCCGTGCGGAAAGGTCGCCTCAGGAGAGGCGGCCGCCGAGTTGTCGAACTGAATCCCCGAGCCGGCCGACCAAGCGTAGGTCAGCGCGTCGCCGTCCGGGTCCGAGGAGCCGCCGCCGTTCAGCGTGACGGTCGCCACGCTCGCGCCGTTGCCGTCGCGATAGACCTGTTGGTCGGCGCCGGCGTCCGCGACCGGGGCCGCATTTTGAGCAACGACTTGGATAGTGATGTTGAAGGGCGGGTCGTAATAAAGCCAAGGATCTTCAACAGCGTACCCAGTGCTCGTCGTAGTGACCGTGTGATTACCTGACTGAAGACCGTCCACCTTGACTACCTGCCATGTAGTCCAAGCGTCGTTGTAGCCTCCCTGCCAACCTGTCTGGCCGTCCGTATTCCCTGGAAGATCGACTACCCATCCCGTGAAATCATGTCTGTTGCCGTCAAGGATAATTCCGCCGTAGTTGGGGGGCGGTGTGTTGAAGGAACTGTAGTGGTAGGTCGCGGCGAAAAACGTGACCCCACCGTCGGCTTCGGCACGCCAAGCGATGTTGACGGTGTGGGCTTCGGCCGATCCGCCGAGCAGGAAACCCGCCGCGGCGACCGCGGCCGTGAGACACGAACGTAGAGAAGCGACGCTCATCGAGAACTCTCCAAGAGGTTGCCAGGGCTGTCCCGGGTGCGGGACGTGAGGGCTCCCCCGAGCGGGGGAGTGAGCAGATTGCGGGCGCCGTCGCATGCCGTCAATCGCATCCATGGCCTCCTATTGATGAATCTTTAAACTCGGACTTGACAGTCCCTCCCGCGGCGTTCCTTCGTCGCGGACCTCGGCCGCCGGGCGCTGGTCCGCACCGGCTCGTTTTGCGTTCAATGACCAGTCCTCGAGCCGTCGGCATCGGGCGGGCGGCGTTGGCGGGGGCGCTTTTGATTGACGTTCATCGAGTTGGCGCCGCTGACGCCGATCTCGAAGCGTCACGCGGAAATCCGCCTCGCCCCGCCGCAGGTCCCGCACGGCTCCACGGCCCGCAGCCGGGCGTACCGCCCGCTGCCGCCGCAATCCCCGCACGGTGCCGTCGGCCCCAGCCGGAACGTCTGCCGGTTGGCCGTCGCCCCCGACAGCGACAGCACGTCGGTCGCAGGCACGTTCAGCGCCCGGCAGAGTCGCCGCAGGGTCTTCCCCGGCCCGCTGCCGCCCGCGGCGTGTGGACCGACCTCGGCGGTCCAGTCGTCGGGGCTGTGCGGCTCGCGGGCGACGACGGCGATCACGGTCCGCGTTCCCCAGAC
>NZ_JBINJD010000272.1:0-3196 GCF_043951915.1 Alienimonas sp. DA493
GGATGCCGCCGCTACGGGGCATCGCGTTCTGCTCTCGCGGCCGGAGGTTAATCCGCGCGGCCGTCCATCGCCGCGGCGCCGCCGCTGGCGGGGCTGAAGCGGTAATAGACCTCCAGGCAGAGCGTCGCCATCGCCGTGCTATAGAGCATCCCGCCGTATTCGGTGTAGTTGTGCCGCATCGGCCGCACCGGCCAGGCCCCCGCCTGCGGGCCCTCCTGATATTGCTCTTCCAGCAGGAGTTCCCGCAGGTTTTGGTTCCAACGCTCCCACTCCGGCCCGCCGTGGTGGTGCAGGGCGAGGCTGGCGTAATACCAATGATAAAGATTCCACGTCCGCAGCTCCGGCTGGAAGCGGTCGAGATAGGTCACCGCCTGCTTCGCCGCGGGCTGATCGCGGCGCAGACCGAGAATCTGCTTGCAGAACAGGGCCTCGGCGGTCATCGACGGCTTCACCGCGTGGCCTTCCTCCCGCTTATAACGGGCCAGTCCGCCGTAGGGATATTGGACCAGCTCGCCGTCGGCGTTCACGGTCTCGCTGCGGTCCCGCAGGAAGCCGATCATGCGGGCCCGCGTCTCCGGCGGGGTGGGCACGCCCGCGTTCTCGGCGCTTTTCAGGGCCATGCACTGCCAACCGAACATGCTCATATCGCCCACCCGCACCCGCTGGGAGTAGCGCCACCCGCCGTCGGGATATTGCTCCGCGACGATGAAGGCCACCGCCTTCTCCACCGCCCGCCGCAGGGCGGGGTCGGGCCGGTTCCCCTCCAGCGCCAGGGCCTCGGCGAGGGCGTAGGTGGCGATGCCGTGCGAGTACATCCGGGCGTAATAATTCGCGTCGCCGGCGAGGGAGCCGTCCTCCTTCTGCTGGGCGACGAGCCACCGCACCGCTTTATCGACCGCGGGCGCGTACTTTCCCCCGGTCCGGGTGTAGCCGGCGCCGAGGTAGGTGAGCGTCACCAGTCCCGTCAGCCCGGCGTCGGCGTTGCGGCCGGTGTTGCGTTTGTCCGGATCGGGCTCGGCGACGGGATCGTTGTCGGAGCCGCTGCCGGCGCCGTGCTCCGAGGCGTCCCAGTACCCGGCCGCCTCCTGGGACCGGGCGAACCAGGCCAGCGCCGCCTCGACCGCCTCCTCGGATTCCGTCGTGCCGCCGTACTGCTTGGCGATCTCCGACCGCCGCGAGAGATCCCGCAGCCGGTAGGCGTCCGGCACGCCCGGCGCCTGCGGGCCGTCCGTCGCGGTGACCACCGCCTGCGGTCCCTCGTCGAGCCGATCGCCGGGGTCGGGGCGGGGGAGCAGATCGGTCCGCCGTTCCGACAGGCCCGTCGCGGCGAGCGGATCGAGCGGCTCCATCGGGAGCGCCGGCCGCGTCCGCCGCGGCGTCGGCGTGGCAAGATCGGCCAACGACGGGGCCGTCATCCGCTCCGGGCCGTCGGCTTCGAGCGACTCCGGAATCTCCGGGGGACCTGGCGCGTCCGGCAGTTGCGGCAGGGGCAGGGCGGAGGCGAGGTCCGGCGCCGCGGGGTCGACCGGGGAGTCGATCTCCGTCGGCTGCGGCCCGTCCTCGTCGGGACGGCGGGGCAGTTCGGGCACGGGCGTCGCCCGCTCCGTCAGCGACATCTCGGCCGCGAACGGATCCGGGGCGGGCCGCTCCCGGCGGGGAATCGGCTGGAACGTCGCGTCCGCCGACGGCAGCGTCCGGCGGGTCAGGGGGCGGGGGTCGGGGACCGATTCAGGCGACGCCGCGATCGGAGCCTCCACCGGCGCCGGCCGATCCGGGGACAATTCGAGGTCCGACATCGGCGGCGCCGGGACGACGTCCGGGCGGTCGGGCGCGGGGAGCGGCTGCGGCGCCCGCTCGGCGGTCTCCAGCGGCGTCGTGAAGTCGGCCGGACGGTCCGCGGGGCGGTCGCGGTTCCGCTCGATCTCCTCGGGCACGCTCCTCGGCAGGTCCGACCGACTGAGGGCCCGGGGCGACGCGGGTTCGAGACTTCGCCACGGCTCCGGCACGCGATCGGCCTCGGGGGCTTCCGCGGCGTCCAACCGCAGCGAACCGACCTGGAATCGACGGTTCGGCTCCGCCCGCCGATCGCCGGTCTCGCCGAGCATCCGGTCGATCGAAGGCTTCGCGGCGACGACCGCGCACAGCAGGGCCACGTGACAGACCACGCTGAACAGAAAACTCTTCGTTCCCGTCCCGCGGTCCCCCCAGCCGGTGGAGAGCATCGACGCCAAGTGCCCCGCCGCCAGCAGCAGCGAGCCGATCAGCAGTCCCCACCAGACGGGGAGGGACAGTTCCGGCAGCAGGGCGACGGGGGGGACGAGGCTCAAGGCGTCGGCCCCGCTTCCGTCTGCACGGGAACGGCCGCGGCGGCGTCGCCCCGCACCGGATCCACGGCGAGGGAGAGGTTCGTCAGCCCGGCCTGGTTCACGGCGTCCATCACGGTGACGACGTGCTGATACGCGCCGGAGGCGTCGCCCCGCACGACCACGACCTGATCCGGATAGACTTCGGCGAACTCGGCGAGGCGTTCCCGCAGCCGCTCGATGCTCAACGGCTCTCCGAGCAGGGTGAGCTGCCCCTCCGGGCCCACGTTCACGACCAACTCGTCCGGCTGCCCGGTCATCGGCTCCGGCGCCGCTGCGGCGGTGGGGAGATCGATTTCGAAGCTGTTCTCGTTCTGGGTGAACCGGGTTCCGACCAGAAAGAAAATCAGCAGCAAAAACAGGACGTCGACGAGCGGCGTGAGGTTCAACGCCGGTTCGTCAGCGGCGTCGACCTGCAGCGGCACGGCGGATCCTGGAGAGAGGGGGACGACGGACCGTCAGTGTCGGCGCGGCCCGGCAGCCGGACAAGGGCGGATCGACGGTCCGCCGTCGTTCTTGGGCCTCAGGCGTCGGCCGGGGCCGCAATCTCGAATTCCTCCCCGCCGACCGAGACGACCGCCCCCGGCGCGAGCTTGCGCCGGCGCCGCGTCTCGAGGACGCCGTCCACCAGCACGGCCCCGGACTGGATGAGCACCTTCGCCTGCCCCCCGGTCCCGGCCACGCCGGCCAACTGGAGGAACTGATCAAGGCGAACGGTCGGAACGTCGTCGCCGGACGGCGGGGTCGCGTCAGGTTCGGACATGGGTCGAAGTCGGCGGAAAGGGGGAGGAGTGCGTGCGGAGACAGAGGCACAAAAAAACCGCGGCCGCGTC
>NZ_JBINJD010000273.1:0-3182 GCF_043951915.1 Alienimonas sp. DA493
CCGGGGCCGTGAAACGCGCGACCGAGAGCGGGAACGCCCGGGGCCGGCGGGGCGCCCACGAAGCTGCCCACGCGCAAGCGCCGCCCGCCCCCGGACGGCGGGCGGCGTCGGCAATCCGGCGAGCATGGATCTAAGGTAGGCAAACCACGGCCGTGCTTCGCAAAAGAGTCCTGCCCACCGAGTCTCAACGGCATGGATCTAAGGCGGCAAAACTCGGCAGCGTCCCAGACTGTTCCTCACGACCGACGAAGCCGTCCCGGGAACGCCGGCCGCGTCCGAAACTTCGGACGTCCACGTCGGGGCCGGCGGGAGGGCGGCCGAGAGCCCGACGCGTCGTCGCCGCGAACGATCACCGGGGCGCGACGGGGACGCGACCGCTCCCGGGTCGGACGTACCTCTGAGGGTTTCCAGTCCACGGTCCTGATCTCCAGCGGGATTTCACCAGAGCCATTCGGCGTCCGCGCAGACCGGGAGCCAAACCGCCCCCGGCAGTCTCGCAGAGGCTGGAGTCGGTCGAGTTGACCTTGACCGACCGGAGTTTGACGCAGGTTCCTGATACGTAAGAAAAGGCGACCGGGCCGCCCCGCAGGACGGCCCGGTCGCCTCTGAACGGTCTTTCTATGGGACCGGGTCGGCCGCCTTTTCTTTCCGCGGGGCGTACAGCTCCTCGACGTATCGCATCACATTCTTATCGAGCAGCATCCTCCGTTCGCCGACGGGCAGATCACTCGGGGCGATGACTTTCGGCAGGTCGACCTCGTCGTACACCTCCGGCAGTCCGTCGGCGGCCCGGGCGTGGGCGGGCCGGGGCTTGCCGCGCTCCTCCGGCCGATACGCCCGCTGCAGTTTCGTAAACTTCCGGGCCATCAGCATCGGCTGGGCGTACCGATACGGCTCGTCGTTCTTGAGCATCAGGTACGCGATCGTGACCAGCTTGCGGGCCAGGGCCATGATCGCCACTTGACGCGGCTTCCGCTTCGCCAGCCGCCGGTAAAACGCCCCCAGCGGCCCGGGGCGCCTCGCGACGTGCTGACAGGCTTGGGTCAGCAGCCCCCGCGTCTGCGGGTTGCCGGCCTTCGTGATCCGACCGTGGAAGCATTTGTTTCCCGACTGCCGCGTGGACGGCACGAGGCCCAGATAGGCCGCGGCGTGATCGCCGTCTTGAAACCGGTCGATCGGGCCCAGGGCGGCCAGCAGGCCGACGGCGACGACATGGCTGACGCCGGGCAGCGTCATCAACAGCCTGACTCGCCGCTCGTCGCGGGCGATCTCGACGAGAACTCGGTCGATCCGTTCGAGCTCCTCCCCGGCGTGCCGCCACTGCCGCAGGTGGCTGTCGAGGAGAAGCCGGTCGTGCGGGTTCAGATTGAGGGCTTCCAGCCACGCCACGCCCGCGTTCGACCACAGGTACTTCACCGGCGGTCGGAGCATCAGACGCGAGAGCATCGCCTGCATGCGGTTCGCGTGGCGGATCCGACGGGAGGACAAAGCCGTCCGATGGGTCATCAGGTCCCGCCGCCGCTGCGTCTCGGCGTCCGGCTGCCAGACCTCCGCCAGATAGTCGCAGCGCAGGAGCTGGGCGAGCGTCTCGGCGTCGACCTTAGTTCGGCTTTCGCACTTTCACGCCGCGAGTATCACCAAGGTCTTCAGGCGGTCCCAGAGTTTTCTCACCCCCGGCTCTCGGGCGGGGGTCGGGGAACCCGTTCGGGCCGTGGTTTCCAGGCACTCCAGCCGCAACGCGGCCAGCATGTCGGCGAAGGACGCCCCGCTCTTGCCCGACCAGTCGCGCAGCGAGTCGGCGGGCTTCGGGCGGACGGTTTCGTGCCACCACACGACGAGGCCGTACAGCAGAAAGCCGGTGGCCGCCGTGCGGCGGGCCGCCTTCGTCGTGCGGTTCTGCGGCTGAGCGATCCCCAGCCGCTGCTTGGCGTCGCGGAAGGTCACCTCGATCGACCACCGCCAGGAGTAACGGCGCAGGATCGTCTCGGCGCCGGGGGCTTCGCCGTCCGATGCCGCCGGGGCGGTATAGAACGCCTCGACGCCGCGGCCGCCGCGCAGATGTTCGATGGCGACGACCTTCACGCGGCGGTGCGGCGCCTTGTGGAACCGGCCGGTCCCTTCGGCCAGCCGAACTTGGTAGGCCGGGCCGTCGTACAGTTTCAGCGTTCGCCGAGGCAGCCCCTTCGCGGCCAACATCTGGCGCGGGTTCGGCAGCGACGCGCCCCGGATCCGCGGCCGGCCGTTCTGCCCGGGGCGACGCGGCGGCGGGGGTTCGCACAGCCGGACGTTCGAGACGACGCGGCCGGTCACGGCGACGGAGTCGGGCATCTGCGCGAGCACGGCCGGAGCCGTATACGCCGCATCGCCCAGCAGATGCAGGCGTTTGTCTTCTGGTCCGACGTGCCGTTCCACAATTCGGAGCATGTCGAGCGTCAGCTCGGTCTTCTTCCGATAGGTCCGTTTCCACTTCGCGGCGGAGGCTCGATTGAGATACAGCCGGCAGAGGACCGGCAGCGTAAACCGCCGCCCCGGGACGTGCCGGCTCTCGACGACCACGCCCAGCACGACCCAGCAGTGGCCCCAGGCGAAACTCGTGTGCCCACGGCTGGAAAGCAGCGGGTCGCGGTGCATGCCGGTTCCGAACACCTTCAGCCCCCGGCGGGGCAGCAGCGTGTCGTCCACGGCCACGGACGCGATCTTCGTCCCCGCGGAGAACAGGTCGAAGGCGGCCAGCCCGACCCGGTCGACCGACCACGCCGCCGAGGCGAACAGGCGGTGAAAGGCGGCGTGATGCCGCCCGGCGCCGGCGGCCCGGACCATGCCGAGGATCGTCCGCCGCGGGGCGCAGATCCAGCCCGCGAGCAGCGTCGTCAGCGTGGCGCGCGTCGGCCGGGTCATCGACCGGGCGAAGACTTGCAGCAGGGGCGTGAAGCTCGTAGCCATCTCCATGGGGAGTCGGCCTCGTCCGTGAGCGGTGCGTGAGAACTCCGCTCAGGGTACGAGCCGCCGGCTCCCTTTCTCACGCGCCGACCGTTTCTCACGCGCCGACCGTCGAGGCACGCGAGGCGAAAACTGCGAAAGTCGAACTTAGAACCGGACAGAGAACCGCGGCACGGGATTTGCGCAACAAGGGCTGAATCCAGCCTTTGAGGACCCGCCATGGCCCAGTGCCGCCTGCCCGA
>NZ_JBINJD010000274.1:0-3047 GCF_043951915.1 Alienimonas sp. DA493
TCTGGTGGAACGACGGGGCGATCCTGGAAGACGCGAAGACCTTCGCCGCCGCCCGGACCGGCGGGGCCCCGCCGGTCCGGTTGCTGGCCACGCTGGGCGAGTTGGAGCGCCGGCCGACGGCGGGCCCGGCCGGCAGCCCCGACCGCACGACGGCGGACGCCGAAGACTTAGTCGAGCTGCTGACCGGCGCCTCGCTCCCGGGAGTGGAGGCGGCGTTCGTGGAGTTCGCCGGGGAACGCCACGGCTCGGCCCTGCTGCCGGCCGCCGGCCGCGGGGTGCGGTTCGCCCTCGATCAAGAGCAGAACGTCCCGTGACTGACCGTCCCCCAACCGGCCCGTCCGCCCGCCCCGGCCGCAGTCCGTGGCGGGGGTTCTGGATGCGGACGATGCTCCAGTGGCACTGGACGAGTTCGGCCGTCTGCCTGGTCGGCATGCTGCTGTTCGCCGGAACCGGGATCACGCTGAACCACGCCGGGCAAATTCCCGCCGAGCCGGAGATCACGACCGCCGAAGCCGTGCTGCCCTCGGAATTGCTGGCGGAGTTGGCCGAGGTCGACGCCGACGGCGACGCCCCGCTGCCGCCCGCGACCGCCGCGTGGCTGAGCGAGCGGTTCGGCAAACCGATCGGCGTCCGCCCGGCGGAGTGGAGCGAGGACGAGGCGTACCTCTCCATGCCCGGCCCCGGCTCGGACGCCTGGCTGGCGATCGACCGCGTCAGCGGGGACGTGGAGTTCGAAGCCACCGACCGCGGCTGGATCGCCTACTTCAACGACCTGCACAAGGGCCGCCACACCGGCGCCGCGTGGCGGTGGTTTATCGACGTCTTCTCGGCGGCGACCTTCGTGTTCTGTCTGACCGGCCTGTACCTGCTCTGGTTTCACGCCCGGCGGCGGCCGTCCACCTGGCCGTTGGTCGGGCTGGGGCTGATCGGCCCCCTGCTGCTGGCCCTGTTGTTCGTTCACTAATCCCGCACGCCGCCCCGTTCCCGAGTTCTCGCCGATGAAGAAATTTCGCCTCGCCGTCGCCGCGATCGCCCTCTCCGCCGTCGGCTGGCAGTGCCTACCGGCGGAGGAGCCGGCGGAGGCCGCGTTGGAGGTCTCCGTGGAGATCCCCCGCCTGAACGTCTCCGAATATCACCGCCCGTACGTCGCCGTCTGGATCGAAGACGAGAACCGCAAGGCCGTCGCCAACCTGGCCGTGTGGTATCAGATGAAGACCCCGCAGGATCAGACCGGCACCAAGTGGCTGCCGGACCTGCGGCAGTGGTGGCGCCGGACCGGCCGCTCGCTGGAGATGCCGGTCGACGCGGTCAGCGGCGCCACCCGCCCCGCCGGCACGCACACGCTGACCTTCGCCGACGCCGACGAGCGCCTGTCCCGCCTTGAGCCCGGCGAATACACGCTGAAGGTCGAGGCCGCCCGCGAAGTCGGCGGCCGCGAACTGCTGGAACTCCCCTTTGCCTGGCCCGCCAAGGCCCCGCGGACGCAGCGGGCCGAGGGCGAGGAGGAACTCGGCACGGTCGCCCTGACCGTCCGCCCCTGACGCCCCGCCCCATCGGCGTTCACCCGTCCCCCCTCCTGAAAGACCCCATGTCCCGTTCGATCCTGTTCACGCTGGCGGTCACGCTGGCGTTCCCGGCGACTTCGTTCGCCCACAAGGTGTGGTTGTTGCCCTCGCAGACCGTGCTCTCCGGCGCCGAGCCGTGGGTGACCGTCGACGCGGCGGTCTCCAACGACCTGTTCTACTTCAACCACTTCCCGCTGCAGCTTGACGGGCTGACGATCACGGCCCCGGACGGCACGGACGCGCAGGCCCAGAACCAGTCGGTCGGGCGCTACCGCAGCGTGTTCGACCTGCCCCTCGAACAGGAGGGCACCTACCGGGTCGCCGTGCTGAACGAGGGCCTGTTCGCCAGTTATCAAAAAGACGGCGAGACCCGCCGCTGGCGGGGCTCCCCGAAGGCCTTCGCCGCGGAGATCCCCGGCGACGCGGAGGACCTGCATGTGACGGAGTACCTCGGCCGGGTGGAGACGTTCGTGACCAACGGCCCGCCGACCAAGACCGCCCTGAAGCCCACCGGCAAGGGAATCGAACTGATCCCGGTCACCCACCCCAACGACCTGTACGCCGGAGAGACCGGCACGTTCCGCGTGCTGGTCGAGGGCAAGCCGGCCGCGGGGCTGGAGGTGGAAGTCGTCCGCGGCGGCACCCGCTACCGGGATACGCAGGGCGAAACGCACCTCACCACCGACGAGAACGGCGAGTTCTCCATGACGTGGCCCGAGCCGGGCATGTACTGGCTTGAAACCTCGTCGACCGACGACAAGACCACGCTCCCGCAGGCCGGCAGCCGCCGACTGAGCTACGCCGCGACGCTGGAAGTCCTGCCCCAGTGACGGGTTCGAGCCCGCCGAACGTTCCGCGACCCGCTGTTTCGGACCGGGTCGCGGAACGGAGCAGGATCAACCCGCCGCCCGACGCCTCCCGCCGAACGGCTTGGGCGGGGCCGGTGGTGAACGCAATCGGACTGGCGTCGTTCGCCGCGGTCGGGCTGGCGTTCTGGGCCGTCACCGAAGGACCCGGGCGGGCCGCCGCTCCCTCGTCGGACCGGGCGTGGCTGGCCGGCGGGGCGGCGGCCCTCTACGTCGGCCTCTGCATCGCGGCGGCCCGACGACGGGGCCGGGATCGCTGATGAACCAACCGGATAAAGATCGGACCAACGGCGGGTCCCGTCGCCTCGACCAGCAATGAGGAAAGATCTGCCGCGAGATCCGCATCCAGGCTTTCGTCCGACGCCCTTTCCCGCCGCTCTATTTTCCCGCCGCTTTAACGCTGGCGGTCCGATCCGGACGATGAGCCGCTCGCCGCGGTGAGGCGGGCGGTCCCGCCGACGTCCAACACGTCGATCGCCCACGAGGTCGATCGCCCACGAGTCCGGGTAGGGGAACACGCTGTCGCCGCGGGCGTCGTCGTGGGTGTTGCCCATGTCCCGCGACAGGCTCCGCAGCGACAGCCCGTCTACCAGCCCGCCGGACAGCAGGGCGTGGG
>NZ_JBINJD010000275.1:0-3032 GCF_043951915.1 Alienimonas sp. DA493
CGATCGGCACGGCGGCGACTCGGCGGAACGGGACGCCGCAGAGCCTACGCAGCCGGTAACCGCCGCGCTAGAGATAACCGCCGGACGCACTAGCCGGGCCGAGGCTGCGTTTGTTCCGATTCGCCCCGCCCGTGGGCACGGCCGGGAAGTTCTCCGTCGGGACGACCAGCTTGCCGATCTCCCCCGGTTTGAACCGGGTCTCCAGCCCCTGCGGGTAGGCCGCCAGCCCCTCGCCGTCGGGCGTGGGCGGGGTGGCCGCCACACCGACCCAAAGAGTACCGTCCGGCCTCTCTTTCGGAATCCAGAACTGCAGCCGCAGCGTGCCGGGGCCGAACCGGCGATCGGTCAGCAAGCCGAACGGGGGGCCTTTCCCGCCCGGCGGCGGGAGAAACGTCAGGCCCGTCCCCCCGTCGGTCGCTCGCACCCGATCTGCTGCCGATACGCCTTCCTCCGTCACGTTGTGCAACACCCACCGGACCGGATCGGTCGCGGCGATCTCGACGGGGGCCCCGAGTCGGCGGCCGGTGAAGCGGGCGTTGCTGGCGTCGCCGACGACCTGTTCGAACCGGGTCAGGTCCGCGTTGAACGTCAGCACGTCGGACCGATCCGGCTCGTAGAAAATCTCCGCGGTGCGGCCGTCGCGGGTCGACCACCGCAGCGGGCGGGCGCCGTGACGGAACGTGCCGTCCTCCCCGAAGGTGAAGTCGACGCCCCGCTGGTTCTTCCACTCGCTGCCGGCCAGGCGGCGGCGGAGTTCGTCGGCGGCGATCGGCTTGACGGCGCCGCCGCCCAGCGGGGCGATGGTCATGTCGCGGAACTCCGCCGTCCCGCGGTGGGCCTGCAGCACGACCGGCCCCGGTCCGTCGACCGGGGCGACCTCCGGCGGCAACAGGCTGCCGCCCGTCGGCGCCCCCAGCCGGTGCCCGGTGACGATCTGGGCGTCGTTGAGCCAGACGTCGACCGTCCGGCCGACCAGCCGGCACCGCAGCGTGTTCCACTCGCCGGGGCGGTACCGGAACCGCGCCCGGTCCGGGGCGACCTGCTGGAACACGCCGCCGGTCCGCTTCGTCGGGTCGGGGACGTTCACGTCGTCCAGCAGCGAGATCTCCCACCGCCCGCGGAGGTACAGCCCGCTGTTGGCCCGCTCGCCCCGCAGCCGGAACTCGGTCGAGAGGTCGAAGTCCTGGAACTCGGCGACCGAAAACAAGTCCCGCCCGGAGAGCTGCCCGCCAACGTCATCCCGCCGGACGAGCGTGCCGTTCCGCAAGGACCACACATTCGGCACCTCCGGATCGGCGAGGGTCCACGCCGACAGTGAATCGCCGTCGAGCGGCCGCAGGACGGCCGGCTCGGGGGCCGACGCCGGCATCGCGATCGGCGCCGCGTCACGCTCCGGAGCGGCCGGCTCGGGGGCGGCCGGCTCGGGGGCGGCCGGCTCGGGGGCGGCCGGCTCGGCCGGGGCGGGGTGAACGGCGGCGGGGGCCTTGGCGACGGCGTTCTCCGCCGGGCGGTTCAGCCAGACCAACGTCCCGCAACCGACCGCCAGCACGACGAAGATCGTCGCGAAGGTCGCCGCGATCCCCGAACTCTCGCCGACCGCCCCGCCGGCCCGGAACCAGGGCGTCGCGGGGACGACCGAGGAGCGGTTGCGGTTCCTGTTCTTGCCGAATCGGCGGTCGTGCTGGGCCCGCATTCTGGGGTCCTGCAGGCCGAACCGGGCCTCCTCGATCTCGTAGGTCAGCTGGCGGGCCAAGTCGTCGCGGGTGCCGCCGAACTCGGCTCTCAAGAAGGCCTTGCGGCGGGCGGCGGCGGCCTCGATGGTCTCGGGGTCGTCCTCGCCGGGGTCGATGCCCAGCAGGTCGTAGTAGGTGGGCGGGCGGCGGTGCGGCGGGATGCCCAGCCACTTGCGGTACGGGTCAAAACCTTCGGCGTGAGCGCGGCGACGGGGCATGGGCAATCGGTCGACAAACGGGCAACGGACACAAGCCGAACCCCCAAAATACCCCCGCCGCGCGGTCGGGGCGATCCCGCTGCCGGTCTTACCGCCCGACGCTACGGTGCCCACCGGCGGCGGCCCGGCCCCGCCCGTATTCTCCCCCCGATCGCCGCTCGCTCGATGACCCCGACCGATCAGCCGACCCCGCCGTTCGAACCGCAGCACCAGGAGTGGCCGGGGCTGGACTCCAAGATGTCGCCCCGCCCCCGGCACGCCGGGACCGCCTATAAACCGGCCGATAAACTGCTGGACAAAAAGGCCCTCGTCACCGGCGGGGACAGCGGCATCGGCCGGGCGGTGGTCACGCTGTTCGCCAAGGAGGGGGCCGACGTGGCGATCGTCTACACCCCGCAGGAGCAGTCCGACGCCGACGAGGTGAAGGCGGAGGTCGAAGCTCTCGGCCGCAAGTGCATTTTAATCCCCGGCGATCTGGCCGAGGAGCCGTTCTGCCGGCAGGCCGTGCAGACCGCCGTCGACGGGCTGGGGGGGCTCGATATTCTCGTCAACAACGCCTCGGTGATGTTTATGTCGGACAGCATCGAGGAGCTGCCGGACGAGCAGTTCGAGCGGGTGTTTAAAGTGAACGTGTTCGGCTACTTCCGCATGATTAAAGCGGCGGCGCAGCACCTCGAAAAAACCGGCGGCTGCGTGATTAATACCGGCTCGATCGCCGGGATGATGCCCTTCGCCAGCGGCCCGGACTACGCCGCCAGCAAGGCCGCCGAGCACAGCCTGACTTGGAGTCTTTCCAAGCAACTCCTGAAACGGGGCATCCGCGTGAACTGCGTGGCCCCCGGCCCGGTCTGGACCCCGCTGAACGCCCAGGCCCGCCCGGCGGACAACATGGCGACCTACGCCAAAGAAAGCCCGATGGGCCGCCCGGCCCAACCGGAGGAGCTGGCCCCGGCGTACGTCTACCTCGCCAGCGCCGCCGACAGCGGCTACGTCACCGGCGAGATCGTGAAGGTCTGCGGCGGCGAGGCGGTGTGAGGGGGCGATCGAACCGCGACCGTCAGGGAGCCGGCTCTCTCCGGCC
>NZ_JBINJD010000276.1:0-2979 GCF_043951915.1 Alienimonas sp. DA493
GCGTCCGGGACGCGTCCGCCTCACTTCTTCCGCACGGCGATCAGCCGGTCGAAAGTGCGGAAGTAGATCGTGCCGTCGGCGACCGCCGGGGTGGCGGAAGTCGGCTCGCCGAGGTCCATCCGGCCCAGCAGCTCGAACTGCGGACCGGCCTGCACCACGGAGACGACGCCGTCGCGGTCCACCGCATACAGCTTGCCGTCGGCCAGCGTGGGGCTGGCGCGGTAGTTCCCGCCGGTCAGGCGTTCTTGGTAGAGCTGCTCGCCGTCGGCGGCGTCGTGGACGCTGAGCACGCCGCGTTCGCCCATCAGGTAGACGAGCTTGTCGGTCACCAGCGGGGTCGAAACGTCCGGCGTGCCGCGATCGAGCCGCCAGGCGACGGCCTCCGAGCCGGCGACGTCCGCCGCCGCCGTCCTGCCCGCGGCGGACTCCGGCAGGCCGCCCAGTCGACGCGCCAACTGACGGGCCGCGGCGGCGTCCACGGCGAACACCGGGCCGCGTTTGGCGGTCGGCACGACGACCATACCGGTTCCGTCCGGGCCGGCTCCGACGCCGGGGCTGGCGACGAACCGCAGCGTCGTGTGGTAGTCCGGCCCCGGCGGGTTCAGGCCGCCCAGGCGCCAGAGTTCGGCCCCCTCGGCTTCGTCCTTCGTGGAGTGGGCGATGGCGTAGTCGCCGCCGTGGGTGATCAGCGAGGGCGGCTCCGTGAACGGGTTGAGCATGATCGAGGCGTAGCTGTGCTCGTTCTCCCGGCTGGCGCCGGTGCGACGGCCGCGCTGCCAGACGGTGGCGCCGGTGGCGGCGTCGAGGGCGACGACGCGGGCCTCGTCGGTGGAGGCGTCGCCGTCGCCGTGGATCAGCTGGAAGTAGAGCCGGCCGTCGTACAGCACGGGGGTGCTGCTGAACCCGAACTGGATGTCGAACTCGCCGAACCGGCGTTGCAGGTCCGCTTCCCAAACCGGCTCGCCGGCGACGGTCAGACAGACGACGGTCCCGTCGCCGAAGGTGGACCAGACGCGTTCGCCGTCGGTCACGCAGCTGTTCGAGGCGCTGTTGCCCTCGTCCACGCGGGCCGTCTGGTTGCCGGTCCCGACGGTCCGCCGCCACAGTTCCTGCCCGCCGTCGGCGTCGAAGGCGAGCACGATCAGCTGGGCGTCCGGCCCGACGCCCTCCGCGGCGGTGACGAACAGGCGGCCGCCGGCGATGACCGGGGTGCCGCCGCCGGGACCGGGCAGCGGGGCCGTCCAGGCGACGGCGCCGTCGCCGTCGGCGTTCCAGTCGGCCGGGAGGTTCGTTTCCGGGGAGGAGCCGTCGAAGGTCGGGCCCCGCCACTGCGGCCAGTCGGCGGCGGCGGCGTGGCAGGCGAGGGCTGCGGGCAGGCACAGGGCCGCGAGCGCGGCGAGCGGGCGGGACATGGGGAAGGTCTCCAAGGCGGGAAAAACGGCGACCGATAGGATCGCCTCCATTCGACCCCGGCGAAACCGCGTGCGGATCGCCCTCCCCCGATCGCATTCCCATTGGAGCCGGCCGTGCAGCCCCTCTTCTCCCGCGGCGACTGGCGGCCCCCCGGCGAGCCGTCGGAGGTGACGAGCCCCTACGACGGCTCCGTCCTCGATACGGTCCCCACCGCCGACGCCGCCGAGGTGGACGCCGCCCTCGCCACGCTGACGGAGGGGGCGAAGGCGATGCGGGCGATGAGCCCCCGCGACCGGGCGCAGATTCTCGACGCGGCCTCCGACCGGATCGCCGCCCACCCGCGGGAGTGGGGCGAACGCATCTGCGCCGAGGGCGGCAAGCCGATCACGGAAGCCGTCGGCGAGGCGAAGCGGGCCGTGGAGACGCTGCGGCTCTCCGCGATCGAGGCCGAACGCCTCGGCGGCGAGGTCGTGCCGATCGGCGCCGCCCCCAACGGAGCCGGCAAGCTGGCCTTCACCCGCCGCGTGCCCTGCGGGGTCGTCGCGGCAATCACGCCGTTCAACTTTCCGCTGAACCTCGTCTGTCACAAGCTCGGCCCGGCGATCGCCGCGGGGAACGCCGTGCTCCTCAAGCCGGCCGGCGTCACCCCGCTGTCCGCCCTCGCCCTGACCCGGCTCCTGTTGGAGTGCGGCCTGCCGGCGGAGGCGATCGCCTGCCTGACCGGCCCCGGCGGGGAGCTGGGCGAGGCGATCTGCGGCGATCCGCGGGTGCGGAAGATCACCTTCACCGGCAGCGACGCCGTCGGCGAGCAAATCATCAAGGCGGCCGGGGTGAAGAAGGTCACCCTGGAGCTGGGCTCCAACTGCCCCGCCGTCGTCTTCGCCGACGCCGACCTCCCGGCAACGGCGACGCTGCTCGCCAAACAGGCCACGGCGAACGCCGGGCAGGTGTGCATTTCGCTCCAACGGGTTCTGGTGGAACGGAGCGTTCACGCGGAGTTCCGCGACCTGCTGGCGGAGGCCTTCGCCGACCTGTCGACCGGCAATCCGGCGGAGGAGGACACCGACGTCGGCCCGCTGATCCGCCGCTCCGACGCGGAGCGGGTCGAAC
This sequence comes from Alienimonas sp. DA493, assembly GCF_043951915.1. Classification (NCBI taxonomy): domain Bacteria; kingdom Pseudomonadati; phylum Planctomycetota; class Planctomycetia; order Planctomycetales; family Planctomycetaceae; genus Alienimonas; species Alienimonas sp. DA493. The sequence continues at coordinate 2,524 of NZ_JBINJD010000276.1, forward strand.
AGTGGCTGAACGACGCCGTCGACGCCGGGGCGACGCGCGTCTGCGGCGGGGAGCGGAACGGCTCCCTGCTCACGCCCGCCCTGCTGGACGGCGTGGAGCCCGGGATGAAGGTCTGGGACGAGGAGCTGTTCGGTCCGGCCTGCGGCCTGCGGCGCTTCGAGACCGAGGAGGAGGCCGCCGCGATGGCGAACGCGACCCGCTACGGCCTCGCCGCGGGGGTGTACACGACGGACCTCGCCCGCATGGTCCGACTCAGCGAGTCGATCGACGCCGGCGTGGTGAACTTCGGCCCGGGCCCCGGCGGCGGCGGGCCGCAGTACCGGGCCGACCTGATGCCCTACGGCGGCCTCGGCGCCAGCGGCCTCGGCAAGGAGGGCCCGCGGTACGCCGTCGAGGAGATGACGGAGGAAAAGTGCGTTGTGATCCACCCCTGACGGCGAGCGTCCCGGACGCTTC
>NZ_JBINJD010000277.1:0-2922 GCF_043951915.1 Alienimonas sp. DA493
CCGCTTCGCATGAGCGGACCGGTCCGCCGCGTGGAAGGGGGACGGTTCGGGACCGCCGGCGCGCGAAGCGCCGTGCGGATCGTGCGGGAAGCGCCGTATTGACCGACGCTTGAGCGGTTCCACCTCAAGCCGTCGTAGCAGTCGGGCCGATTGAGCCGGTTATTCGGGGCGACGGAAATCCGTTTCCCGCCCGGCCGCGGGCTCAACATGACCTCCCGAGAAGCGTCAGACATGGCATCTCACACCTCCGCGGCCGGCGCCGCGCAGCCCCGGCGTTCGCGTTCGGCCTCCCCCGTGCGCGGTGAATTCGCTTCTCGTCGGACCGAGCGCATGGAAACGACTTCTCGTCCGCGGCGGTCCTGGTTCCGCCGGGCGCTGCCCTGGCTGCCGGCGGCGGCGCTCGCCCTGACGCTGACGCCCTCGGCGGCGAAGGCCCAGACCGTCACGATCGGGGCGCTGTCCGTCACCACGGAGACGCCGCCTAACAACGTCGTCGCCGCCCCGTTCTTTCCCACCGTCGAGGACGTGCAGGTCATCGGCTCGCTGTCGGTGTCGACCAACACCGGCTGGGTCAAGGCGGAAGATCTCCAGAACTTCGGCACCGTCACCATCGGCGCCGACGCGCTGATCACGACGCAGTTCGGCGGCACGCTGCTGCCGGGCAACGGCGTCTTCACCGACGTTCAGTATCAGAACGAGGCCGGCGCCACCACGAACGTGTTCGGCCGCCTGGTCGTGGGTTCGCCGACGCTCTACTCCGGCGCCGCCGGGGAGACGGGGCCGGCCGCCGGCGCCCTGGGCAGCGGCGTGCTGTCCGTGACCGGCGGGACCGTGGCGGCCCTGGGCGGCGGCGAGATCGCGGCCGGGGCGCTCGACGTCTCCGGCGGCGTCTTCACGACCTCCGGCGGCGGTTCCACCACCGTGATCTCCGGGAGCGCCACCGCCGGCGGCCCCGCGGCCACCGTCGTCCGCGGCACCGGCCTGCTGAACACCGCCAACGGCGCGACCTTCGACACCCTCGCCGCCCTGATTGACGGCGCCGGCGCCGAGGTCCGCGTCAGCGGCGGCGCCACGATGACCGCCGACTCGTTGACGCAGACGGACGGCCTGCTCGACGTCCGGGCCGCGGGTACGCTGACCGTCGCCGGCCTCGTCGACCCGCTCGACCCGCTGGACATCTCCGGGATCGCCGACTTCAGCGATCAGGTCCGCATCAACGGAACGCTGAACGCCACCACCACGCTCCTGAACGCGGGCAGCGTCCTCACCGGCGGCGGGACGATCAACGGCGACGTGCTCGCGGCCGGGACCATCGCCCCCGGCGACACCGGCGCGGTCGCCGGCTCCGCCCCCACCCTCGGCGCCAACGGCCGGGGGGTGCTGAACATCGGCGGGAACTACTTCGGGGACGGCGTCAACTACGACATCGAGGTGCTCCCCGGTTCGAGCAGCAACACCGTCGCGGGGGTGGACTTCGACCAGATCAACGTTGCCGGGCTGGCGGTGATCGACGGCGGCACCGTGGACGTGTTCCCCGTGCCGGCCGGCGCCGACGCCGCCAGCTTCGCGGTCGGGCGTCAGTACCGCTTCATCACCGCCGCCGGCGGGTTGGTCGTGCTCGACCCGGTGATCGTCAACAACCCGCGGACGGACCTGCGGCTCATCCCGTTCATCGGCCCGAACAGCTACTCGTTGGTCGTCGGTCGTAACGTCCCCCTGTCGACGTTCGCGAACACCTTCAACACCCGGCAGGTGGCCCGCGCGCTGGACGTGGTCAGCACCGACCCGAACCTGTCGTTCCTGCTGAACGCCCTCGACACGCGGCCGACCCAGGCCCAGGTCCTGCAGGCCGTCAACGGTCTGTCCGGCGAGGTCTACGCCACGCAGATGACGGCGCTGAACCGGAACTCGCTGCAGTTCCTGGACGTGATCGCCGGGCAGGACGCCGCCTTCCCGCTGGTGTGCGGCACCTGCGGCGTGAACGGCCGCAACGACGTCGCCTGGCAGGGCTGGACCCACACCTACGCCGCCAGCGGCCGCGTCTCCGGCGACGGCAACGCCTTCCCCGCCGAACTGGACAGCGCCGGGCTGGTGGTCGGCGCCACGCGGATCTTCGGCCGGTCGAACGCCTGCCTGGCCCTCAGCGGCTTCTTCGGCACCGAGGTCAACACCACCGAGGTGAACGTCAACCGGGTCGGCGACGCCGAATCCGTCGTCAACGACGAGGTGCATCGCCTGGGCGCCTACCTCCGCGGCTCCGCGGGGCGGGTCCACGGCCGGCTCACCGGCGTCGTCGGCGTCGCCAACGCCGAGTCCCGCCGCAGCTACGTCCTCGACGACTCCCAGGGCGGCATCCCCTTCGCCGACGTCACCGGCGCCGAGTACGAAAGCATCCTCGGCGCCGTCGACTCCGAGGTCGGGTACCTGTTCGGCTCCCCGGTCGGCTTCATCATGCCGGTCGCCGGACTGCGGTACGTCGAGACCGACCGGGACGAGTTCGCGGAGGCCGGCGGGATCACCTCGCTGTACGTGGGCGACTCCTTCCTCAAGGAGGTCCGGGCCCGGGCCGGCCTGCGGACCGGCAACCAGCTGACCTTCGTCCCCTGGGCGCCGACCAGCTTCACGATGGAAGCCTTCTACAGCCGCGACGTCTCCGCCGCCTCGGTCGGCGACATTGACACCCGGCTGGACTCGGCCCCGGCGGCGGCCTTCACCGCCCGCGGCACCGACTTCGGCGCCCATCGCTTCGTGCTCGGCCCCGGCCTGAGCGTCGGCATCGGGCCGGTGCAGTTCTCCGCCCGCTACCGCGCCGCCCTGACGGAGTACTCCACGGTGCACTCCGGCAACGCGAACCTCGAAGTCTGCTTCTGAGCCGACCCGCTCGCGTCCGGAACCGAGAGAAGAATCCCGCGAGACGGCCCG
>NZ_JBINJD010000278.1:0-2887 GCF_043951915.1 Alienimonas sp. DA493
CTCCCTCACGGTCGGGGCTCAGGGGGCGGCGGGCGCCGCGTCCGCCGCGAAGCTGACCTGTTCGAACCCCGAGGCCCGGGCCGCGTCGTAGACCCGCACCACGTCGCCGGCCGGGACGGCGCCGCCGACGTCGAGGATCACCGGCAACTCGCCCGCCGCGTCGGCCGCCGCGAGGCCGCGGAACGCCTCCTCCAACGCCTCCAGACCCGGGTAGGTGCGTTCGTTGACGGTGACGGTCGTCAGGTTCCCGGCCCGGTCCAGCCGCACCCACAGCTCGCCCAGCGGCGGGGGCGGTTCGTCCTCGGGCGCCACGTTCGACTCGATCGCCGTGCCGCTGAGTTCTGTGGCGAGGACCTGCTCGCTGACCCGGCCCACGCTGGCGCAGATCCAGAAGGTGAGCAGGAGGAACACCAGATCGATCATCGGCGTGAGGGCCTGCTCGCGGCGGGCCTCCGCGTCGTCGTGCCGTTTGGGGAGCTTCATCGGTCCCCCCCGCCGCCCTCACGCTGGAGCACCGCGAATTTCACGTCCCGCACGCCGGCTTCGGCGCAGGCGACCAGCAGCGGTTCGACCTCCGAGAACGGCGCCGCCCGGTCGCACCGCAGCCGCACTTCCGGATCGGGCTTGGAGCCCGCGTCGGCGAACAGCGCCGCGACGAACACCCGATCCCGCACCTGCCCGGCCACCCGCAGCGTGCCGTCGGCGGCGACCGTCACCGTCACGCGGTTCGGCGTCGCCGCCTCCGCGGCGGCGGCGAGCGTGGCGCTGGGCAGGTCGACCCGCTCCCCGGCGTCGATCTTCACCAACTGGGAGGCCGCCAGGAAGAAGGTGACCAGCAGGAAGGTGACGTCGATCAGCGGCGTCATGCTGAACCGCAGCGTCGTCCGGCGGCGGGCGGGCGTCCTCACAGCCCGGCCCCCCGCCGCCCCAGCGGCGCCACCGGCCCCGCGGGAGCCTGCTGCGGGGGCGTCGGAGACGCCGAGGCCCCGCGGGACCTCGTCGGGGCGGGCTTGGAGGCCGGGGCGCTCCGCCGCAGTTCGCTGAAGATGTGCTCCGCGGCGCCGGCGGCCTCGGCGACCAGTTCGTCGATCCGGTTCCGCAGCAGGGCGAAGGAGGCCACCGCCGGCACCGCCACGCCCAGCCCCAGCAGGGTGGTGACCAGCGCCTTGAAGATGCCCGGGGCCAACTCGGAGACCTGCGGGTTCGCCTTCGTGCTGAACTCGTTAAAGGCCAGCATCATGCCCCAGACGGTCCCCAGCAGCCCGAGCATCGGGGCGACGGTGGCGATCACGGACAGGTACTCCGCCCGCCGGGTCAGCCGGGCGGCCTCCTCGGCGGCGGCGTCCTCCATCGCCTTCTCCGCCGCCTCGTAACCGCGGTCCGCCTCGACGGCCCCGGCGTGCACCAGCCGGCCCAGCAGGCCGCCGCGGCGGGCGGCGACCTCCGCCGCCTCCTTGAACCGTTTGCGGGAGATCAGCCCGTGGGCCTCGCCCGCCAATCCGCGGGGCAGCAGCCGGCCGCGCCGCACGGCGAGCATCTGTTGCACGATCAGCGCCACCATCGCCACGGAGAGGGCGACGATCAGCAGCCCCACGACCCCGCCGGCTTCCAGCAGTTCGCGCAACTCCGGTCCGCCGGCGGCCTCGGGCGGGGCCTCCGCCTCCTGACCGAACGCGACGGGCGTGAAGAGCAGCGCGACCGCGGCGACGCACGTGCGGGGAAGATGGCGGGGCACGACGCGGCGGGGTGGGATTGGGGGGCGGGCGGGGGAGTTTAGGGGGAGTCCGCCGATGCCGGAACGGCAGTCGCGGCGGCGGCCGAGCCGTCGTCGGTCACCCTGTCGTCGGCCGCCCTGTCGTCCGCCGCCCCGTCGGCGGGGGCGGCCGGGGCGGGGCGGAACTCGTCGAGCCGACGGCGGGCGTCCTCGGCGGCCTCGGCGAAGGGGAACCGGGCGACGGCCTCCCGCCACAGCCGGATCGCCGCCGACGGGTCGCCCTGCCGCAGCAGATCGCCGGCCCGCAGCAGGCCGTCGGCGGCCCGGACTGGGTCGGCCGAGTCCGTCACGGGAGACCACAGGAACGCCTCGACCGCCTCGTCGCTCCGCCCCGCCGCCTCAGCGGCGACGCCGAGCGTGAACAGCGGCCCGGCCCGCAGCGGCTCCGGCAGCCCGTCGATCCGGCGGCGGGCGGCGTCCAACTCCGTCCGGGTTCCCTCGCCGGCCAACAGCTTCGCCCGCCAACGCTGGAGCCGGGCCAGCTCCGCAATCTCGCTGGAACCCGACCGGCTCAGCCGCTGCAGGACCTCCACGGCGCCGGCCCGGCGGGCGGGGGAGCCGACCAGCACGCCGGCGCCGAGCAACTGCTCCACGTCGTCCGGGCCGTGGATCCAGCGGTTCGCCGCGGCGAGGTCGTCGCCCCGCGGCGGGCGGTCGCCCCAGGGGACCGGCATCAGCCCCAGCCGCTCGGTCGCCCCCGGATCGCTGCGGTACAGGGCGAGGAACCGCCCCCCGGCGGACGCCCGGTCCGCGGCGGCGAGGTCCGCGGTGATCAGCGCCGCGAGAATCTCCCGCCGCACCCACTCCCGCGGTTCCTGTTCGAGGGCGGCGGCGAGCTTCTCCCGGGCCGCCGCCGCGTCCCGCTCCGCCCAGGCCCGCAGGCCGGCGAGGTGATCCGGCAGCCGCGGGGTCGTCACCTTCACCACGTCGCCCGCCGGGAAATCCAGCAGCGCCCCGGTCGGCGCCCGCAGCGACAGCAGGTTCGAGTCGTAGGCGACCACCTCCCCCACCGCGTCCCGCCGCCCGCCGTCCTCGGTGCGGACCGTCACCACGTCCTCCGCGGCCGCGGTCGCGGCGAGAACCGCCGCCAGCACGACGGCAGCGCCCGTGGAG
>NZ_JBINJD010000279.1:0-2866 GCF_043951915.1 Alienimonas sp. DA493
CGGCCCGGGCGGGCCGCGTTTGTTCGGGGTCGGCGTCGCGCCCGGTGCGGGCTCGGCGTCGTCCGGTCGCCGGGGGCGGCGACCCGCAACGCTACGTCGCCCCGCGGGCGGGGCAAACGGCGTCGGGCCGCGGGGAAGAAAAATGCGCGGGGCGACGCCGCCCCCTCCGGATCGCCGCCCCCTCCGGATCGCCGGCCGCGGGGGCCGACGCCGCGGAGGCCGGTCAGTCGGGGTTCGGCTCGGCGGGAGCCGACTCGGCGGGGTTCGGGCAGCCGGAGAGCGTCATGTGGCGGTCGCCGGTCCGCTCCACGGTGACGTGGTTCACGCCGGCCTCCGCCAGTAACGCCTCCATCTCCTCCACCGTGTAGGCGGCGTGCAGGGAGGCCCGCAGCAACTCGCGGGCGGCGGGCTCCTCGTGCGCGGCGTGCTGCGCCACCAGGGCGTCCAGCGCGGCGGCGTCGGCCGGGCGGACCAGATCGCGGAAGAACAGCAGCCCCCCCGGGGCCAGCACGCGGGCCGCCTCCCGCAACACCGCCGCCGGCCGCGTGAGGTGATGCAGCAGGCTGTTGGAGACGACCGTGTGGAACTGCCCGTCCTCGAACGGCAGGTCGTCCGCCCGGGCCTGCCGCAGCCGCACGCCCCCCTGCAACCCGGAGGCGAACACGTTCTTCTTCGCCCGGGCCAGCATCGCCTCGGAGGCGTCCACCAGCATCATGCGGGCGAAGATCGGCCGGCGGCCCAGTTCGATCGGGATGCGGCCCGTCCCGGCGCCCAGGTCCAACAGGCGGAGCGGGTTCAGCCCGTCCCGCAGCCGCTCGGCGAGATCGGCGGCGGCGAGGGCCGGCAGCAGATCATCCACAAACGCCCGATTGACGGCCGCGTGATCCATCCGATCGTAAGCGGCGGCGTCGTCCGCGGACGCCGTCACCTCCGCCTCCGGCGTTCGGGACAGTACGGATTGGGGCATCGGGGGCGGCGTCCATCGCGGCGACCGGCTGGCGACGCAGCCGGGGTCATTGTGGGGGGCGACAGGGGCGAGCCGCGGACGCGGCCCGCCCGGTCAGCCGGGCGTTGCCGCCGGCTCCGGAATTCCGGGACCGATCGTACGGCCCGCTGCGTAACCGTAAAGCGGGACCCGGGAGAGCCGTCCACCGGGGATCGCCCCGTCGTCGTTCCGACGGTTCCCCGGCCGCTTCCCGACTGCCTTTTCACCGGACCTTTTCGGTCGCGCGTCGCGGTCGGGCAGCTTCGCCGCCGCGGCCGGTTCGTCAAGTCCGGAGCCGCGGGGGCGCCCCGCGTCACGCCCCGGCGGATTTGCCCGGTCCGGCGGGCGGGCCTACGCTGCGGGGCCTGCCCCGCGATTCGAATCGACCCCCGCGCCCGCCCGTGACGACCCGCCCCGCCCGCTCCCGCTCCGCCTTCCCGCCGGCTCGGGGGATCGCCCGCCGGTTCGCCCCCTGGGCGACCTCGGCGCTGCTGCTCGCCGCGACGACTGTCGGCTGCGAATCGAAGAACAGCGATTACGACGCCCTCACCGCCGAGCGCGACGCCGCCCTCGCCGAAGCCGATTCCCTGAAGGCCCGCGTCGCCACGCTGGAGGCCGGCGGCGGGGGCGTCGACCTCGACCCGCTGCTGCAGGCCCTCCGCGACGCCGGGGCGACCGTCACCGAGGACGGCGGCGTCGTCACCGCGGTCGCCATGCCGGCGACCAGCTCCACCAACGCCGCCCACCTGCTTCCCCTGCTCCTCCTGCCGGAGCTGAAGACCCTCACCCTCGGCGGCGTCGCCTTCGACGACGACGCGATGGCGACCGTCGGCAAATTGACCAGCCTGGAGCGCCTGGACATCTCCGGCACCCCCGTCACCAACGAGGGGCTGGCCGAACTGTCCGGCCTGACCAACCTCAAGGTGCTCCGGCTCAAAACCGTGCCGGTCGACGACCTCGCCCCGCTGGAGGGAATGACCGAACTCCGCGAACTCGACGTGCGGTTCTCCAACGTCGGCGACGCCGCGATGGAGTCCGTCGCCAAGCTGCCAAACCTCTCCGCCCTCAAGCTGGAGCGCTCCAAGGTGACGGACGAGGGCCTGAAGAAGCTTTCGCCTGAGCAGCCGCTCCGCGTGCTGGACCTGGACACCGGCTTCTCCGATCCGCTGCCGATCCTCGCCGAGAAAGGCTACACCGACCTGCGGGCGCTGGAGCTGGACCGCACCGACATCTACGGCGCCGAGGGCTTCGCCCCGCTGACGCAGTTCAAGGATCTGCGGGTCCTCTCGTTGCAGGAAGCCTACCCCTACGACGAGGACCTCCAGCCGGTGCTGGGCGAGCTGACGAAGCTCGAATCCCTGAACCTGCGGCAGACGCCGGTCACCAACGCCCTGATGCCGACCGTCGGGGAGCTGACGGAACTGAAAACGCTGAACCTCGCCGAGGTCTCCGCCGTCACCGAGCCGGGCCTCAAGGAACTGGCCCCGCTGACCAAGATGGAGGACCTCGACCTGTGGGCCACCGGCGCCACCGACGCCACGATGACGGAGGTGATCGCCAACTTCGAGAACCTCAAAGCCCTCTCCCTCCAGCAGACGAAGGTCGGCGACGAGGGTCTGAAGGCGCTGGCGGACCTGAAGCAGCTCGAACGGCTGGACCTGTCCGAAACGCAGGTGACGGACGAGTCGGTCGACGTGCTGAAGGGCCTGCCGAACCTGAAGAGCCTCACCCTCAAGAACACGGAGATCACCTCCGAGGGCGTCGCGGAACTGGAAGAGGCGAACCCGGACCTGAACATCGTCCGGTGAGGCCTCGGGCCGGGGAGCGGAACTCCCCTCGCCCCCCTTTTGGGGGAGAGGGGTCGGGGGTGAGGGGGCAGCG
>NZ_JBINJD010000027.1:0-45871 GCF_043951915.1 Alienimonas sp. DA493
CTCCACCCGTAGACCTCTCGACGTCAGACGGCGAACGTCAGCGCGTCCGCCAGCAGCCCGACCGCCGCGGGGCCCGCGGCGTTCAGGGCCGCCTCGCGGGAGGCGTGGCGGGTTTCGAAATCCGTCTCCACCGGCACGCCGCCGCTACGGAGTTTTTCGACCAGCAACTCCGCCCCGGGGAACCAGACCTCGCCGGGATCGCAGGCGACGTGCAGCCGTTTGGGGCGGGCGAGGGGGTTCACGTCCGTCAGCACCCCGGCGACCCGGGCCTGCTCCGCGTTCTCGAAGAGCCCGTCCAGCGTGCTGCCGCGGCCGTACACGGCGTCCAGCGCCACCGCCGGGGCGTATGTCCAGACCGCCGGCGTGCCCCTCGTTTTGAACCCCGCCCGCAGCGCCGCCTGCCCGCCGGCCCCGGCGCCGGCCCAGGCCAGCGGCCCGCCGCACCGCTCCGCCGCCCACGGGGCCAGCGCTTCCCGCAGCCAGCGCCACGCGGTCCAGCCGTCGTCCCCCTGAAACGCCGGGTCCGGCCGGTCGAGCCACCAAGTCGGCCCCGGCTGGGGGCAGACGACCTGCACGCCCCGGCGGCTCAGCGCCTCGGCCCAGCCGGGCAGCGTTTCGGGGATGAGGCCGTCGAAGTCCGCCAGCCAGACGACGCCCCCCGCCGGGGCCTGCGGCGGTTCGAACAGGCGGATCGCCGCGCCGGCGACGGTCTCCGCGGTCCAGCGGGCGGCGGGCGGCGGGGCGGGGGCCATGCGGGGCGGGGGTGGAGGAGGGCGGGGGCTCACTTTAGAGTGGACCCGCGGCCGTCGCGCCCGCCGTCGCCGTCCCCCGTTCCCCCGCTGTCGGGGACTTCGCCGTCCCCTCCGCCCCCACCGTGACGCCGCCGGTTTTGTGAAGACGTTGATTACGCAGGCCGAAATCGCCGAGGCCGTCGACCGCCTCGGCGCCCGCATCGCCGAGGACTACGCCGACAAATCGCTGACCTTGCTCGGCGTGCTGCACGGCAGCCTGCCGTTCGTGGCGGACCTGATGCGGCGGATCGACGTGCCGCACCGGGTCGGCCTGGTGCAGGCCAGCAGCTACCGCGGCACGGCGACCACGCCCGGGGAGATGCGGATCGACACGAACCTGCTGCCGGACATCACCGGCCGGGACGTGGTGCTGGTGGACGACATCTTCGACACCGGCCGCACCCTGACGGCGCTGATCGACCGCCTGGCCGCGGAGAACGTCAACAGCGTCCGCACCTGCGTGCTGCTGTGGAAGGACCGCGACCCGGCCGAGGGCGTGACGCTGACCCCGGACTACCACGCCTTCCGCATCCCGGACACCTTCGTGGTAGGCTACGGCCTCGACCACGACGACGAATACCGGCATTTGCCGTTCATCGGCGAACTGCCGGTGGAGTGAGGCGGCTCCGGCCGATCCCAGAACAGTTTCGTGCATCGGCGCGCCACTGGCGTCTCGCCAGTGCGGGCGACGCGGTTCGCGGTTCGGTCGTCGCTCAGTTCCGCAATGCCACACTGCACTGGCAGAATGGCAGTGTCACCCGCCCGCTGAAAAACAATGACACCAGCCACGAAAGCTGATTGGGAGGCGCACGATCTCCCGTCACGTAAGCAGACCGTCCGCCTGGATCGGATGTTTTCGCCGCAGGAGATTGAGCGGATACGACTAGGTCTGGTGCCCGGGCAGATGGAAGATAAATGGTTTATCTACTGGCAAGATGACGCTCTGTATTTTCATCGCAGCTGGACGGGCATCTGCGTTTACGTCGTTCGGTTCGAGATTGACGGCGATTCATACCGGATGTGCGAGGCTGACCTGAATCGGGAGCCGAGCCAGTACAGCCAAACGAACGACGATCACGACGCGGCGATGATCTCGTACCTGATCGACGTGCTTCTGCTCGAACGGGAGGCGGAGTTTCCCAGCGAAGCCGCTGACGAGGGGAAAGCCGCTCTTGAGCAGTGGAGCTCGGTCGGCCGTGCGATGCTCGACGAGCCCCGCGAGCAGTCTCTCGAGGAGTTTCGTTGGGCCTACGAAAACGGGCACGTCGAGTTTGGCCCCACCGTGGTGGCCACGGGCGAGCTTTACGAACAAGTTGCCTCCTCAAATACCGCGACGCAGATGGACAGCGAGACGTCTCTTCCGATCTCCTCCGGTCAAAGTGTCATCCTGAGCGAAGAGGATACGCAGCACGCTTCACTGTCCCTATCGGCTCTGCTACGCGGAGCTGGTTTGGAACCGTCCGAAGTCTTACTCCTTCGCCACAAAGACAATCGGGCGGCGAAAGGTCGTTCGCCGTACGAACTCTGGAGGGACGACCGCCGGCAGTTCCAAAGCTATCAGTCGGTGCAAAGAGTGAAATACCAGAAGATGTTCGGTAGACCCTACTGGGCCGCATTCGTTGTCAACGCCTTTGAGGAGGAGGTTTTTGCCGGCATCTGGAAGAGCGCACGGCAGTATACCATTAAAGAGGCGCGACCTGGCATATCCAACCCCCAGATTATCGACGCCCCCGAGACGTGTGACCAATATGACACGATTCTGACTCAACGTTTAAGCGAGTTGATTGGGAAGCTGATCATCGACTGGGGGCGAGGCAAGATCGCATGGGCACAATACGCGGACAAAAACGAGAAGAGGGTCCTGGAGATTCGCCAAAATGAGGACGATCCCTTTCCCGGCTTCACCAATTTCCGGGAGCCGCTGTGGCGAATCCCGCGTCTGCCGCAGACTTGGATTTCGGCTTTGGCAAATTGCAAAGGCGTTTACCTCCTGTCCAGCCCGAAGACGAACCAACAGTACGTCGGTTCTGCCAGCGGCGAATCCGGGTTTTTCGGCCGTTGGTCCGACTACGCAGCCAGTGGGCACGGCGGGAATGTACAGCTTAAGGATAAAGAGACTAGGGATTGGCAAGTAACGATCTTGCAGGTGGCTGGATCTGCGGATACCGAGTCGGACATCCTCGCATATGAGGGCCTTTGGCAGACTAAGCTTCAGAGTCACCGGTTGGGGCTGAATAGTAGTCTGGCCTCGACACCAGCTGCTTAGGTGGGTGGCCGGGGGCGGCCCGCTGGGGCGGGCGCTCGCGGGGGGGGCGTGGGGCAAGGCCGCCCCCGGGACGGGCGGGGGCGGTAGGATGGGGCGGTCCGATGTCCTTCGGGGAGTCTGGCCGTGAACCGCCCGTCGCGCCTGTCCCGCCTGTTTCGCTCCTACACCGCCCTGCGGGTCTGGGCGGTCGTCGGGATGCTCTGGACGGCCTTGGCGGCGGCCGTGGCCGTGTTCGTCGCCTCCGCGGCCCTTTGGCAGTACCTCAACCGGGTGGAGTACGTTTACGTCCCGCCGGGGCGGCCGTCCTTCCCCGAGGCGTCGCCGAGCCTGCGGGAGTGGGTCGAGGCCGCCCCGCCGCCCGGCGTCGACGTGCGACAGACGGGCAGCGGGGCCGGCGGCGGCGGCGGCGGCAGCCGGGACGTCACGCCCCCGGGGGCCTGGCACACGGTGATGCTCCAAATGGAGGAGAACCACGCCCACGGCAACTTCACCCTCCGCGGTCCCGCCGACCGCGCGGCGTTGCGGGCGTACTACGACGGGCCTTTCCGAGACGCCGTGCAGGCCGCCCTCCGGGCGTGGGAGCCGAACGTCGCCGTGACCCCGCTGGACGACCCGGCCCGGCCCGACCGCGCCGCCCTTCCGGACGACGCCGACGCCGACGTGTGGGGCGCGGCCTACGCCGCCACGCGGGCGGGCGTCGTGTCCGAGGGGACCGTCGTCTGGTCGCTCGCCCCGTCCCGCCGAACGGTCCGACCCGGCGATCCGGACGAACAGCAGTTCGACCTGACCGTCGAGGCGACCGAGGAGCGCTGGGCCGACCGATAGCCGGAGGTCCGCGGCCGGGCGGCCGGTTCGTATCCGGAACCTTTAGGGCGGCAACGGGTTCGGACAGAATAGGTCCCGGACCCGCCTAGGGTGAGGGTCCGACCGTTCGCCGTCCGCACCGGACGCGGGCGGCGGTCGGGCCTCTCGCGGGGCGACGGGGAACGGCCGACGTTGGTGACGGACGCCGCTCCCCCCGCCCCCGCGCCGGTTTGGCGCGGGGGGCGAACGGCGACGGGCCGTTCGCCCCCCGCACGCGCAGCCGAGCGGCGCGATCCGCCCCCCGCCCGTCGGCACGGACGCCGACCCCGCCGCGCGACCGTCCGGGAGAGCCAACGAGCGTTCCGCTCGTCCGGCCCCGGGCGCCGCGGGCGGGCGCGACCCCGCGGCCCCGGCGAGCGCCGGACGCCCGTATTCCCCCCTCACTTCCCCCACCCCGGCGTACACCGGCCGGGCCGACGATCCGTCGGGCGGGGCGGCGACCGAACCGCGTGCGACGAGAACTCACGGCGACAACCCGAACCGGCGGCCCGTCCGCGAACCGTTCCCCGTTGGGGAGCCCCCGCGGTCGGGTTCGCCGCTGCGCGGTCCGCCGCACGGAGCGGGGGGCGTCGCTTCCCCAGGCCCTCCGGCCCGCCGCGAAGCGGCGGGACGCGAATCGCTCCAGGGGCGTTACACTGCCCCGATCGCCTCACCCCCGGCCCGCCCCCGATGATCCGCGATTCCGCACCCCTGCCGACCGACGCCCGCACCGCGGAGGTGGACGGCGTTACGCTGCACCTCTCCCGGCCGGACGCTTCCGAGGGGAAGTGGATCGGGCAGGACGAGGTCCTCAAGCAGATCCACGCCTGTTGGCTGGTCGTCGGCGAGGGCGATCGGCCGCTGACGCCCCGGCTCGTCGGCACGCCGGGCATCGGCAAGACCACGCTGGCCGTCGCCGCGGCCCGGCAGCGGAACCAGCCGCTCTACATCTACCAGTGCACCGCGGACACCCGCCCCGAGGACCTGCTCATCACCCCCGTGCTGGCCGAGGGCGGGGGCATTAAATACCACGCCAGCCCCTTGGTCACCGCGATGCTGACCGGCGGCGTCTGCCTGCTGGACGAGGGGAACCGCATGAGCGAGAAGAGTTGGGCCAGCCTCGCCCCGCTGCTGGACCACCGCCGCTACGCCGAAAGCGTAATCGCCGGCGTGACCCTGCACGCCCACGACGACTTCCGCTGTGCGGTCACGATGAACGCCGACGAAAGCACCTTCGAGATCCCGGATTATATTCTCTCCCGGCTCCAGCCGACGCTGACCATCGGCCACCCGGAGCGGGAGGACGAACTGGCGATCCTCAAATATCACCTGCCGTTCGCCGACGACGAGGCGCTGGACCTGACGGTCGAGTTCCTGCAGAAATCCCACGAGTTGAAGCTGGACTTCAGCACCCGCGACGGTCTGAACGTGCTGCGATACGCGATGAAACGACTCGCCGCCGACCCGGAGCACCCGGTCGCCAAGGACGTGGCCTGGCGGGAGGCGCTGATCGCCTGCCTCGGCGAGGAGGCCGCCGACCTGGACGACCTGGCCGGCAAGAAACGTCGCAGCCTGGGCGGCGGGGCGGTGCCGATGGGTTTAGGAGACTTCTTCTTCGACCCGGACGACCCGCTGCACCCCGACGCGGACGACGAGGATGACGACGACGACTGACCCGGCCGGCCCCTCCGCCGACCCGTCGCTCTGGCGGGAGGCCGCGGCGGCGGGGGCGTTCGTGCTGGCCGCGGCGATCGCCGGCGGGGCGTTGGCGGGCGGGTTCACCGCGATTGCGGCGGGTTCGCCTCACGGTCAGGCGGCGGTCGCGGAGCAGTGGGAGGTAGAGACGTCCGGCTCTCGGGGGCCCCTGACAAGATATGCCCGCGTAGCCAATCCGCGGACCGGGTTCGCGCTGGGCGTTTGGCGGGGCGTTCGATTCGGCGCGGCGGCGGCGGGGCTGGCGGTTCTGTGCACAGCATTTCCCGGTCCGCCGCAGGTGCGGCTGTGGGGTGCCCTCCCGCTGATCGCCGTCGTCGCCGCAGGAACGGTCGTGACGACCGCGGCGGCAGCGGGCGTGGGTTTTGTCCTCGGGAGCACCATCCCGCGTACGAGTTTCAGCTACGTCGACGGTGCCTTCCGCCAACTAGACCGGGACGAAGCGGCGTCCGCCCTGTTCGCCGCGGCCGCCGTGGGGCGGGAGGCGCTGTTTTGGGGCGGCGTCGGCTGGTCGGCGTTCGCCGCCCTCTGGCTGCGGACCGCCGCCCGCCGCGGCGCCGACTGATGCGGCGCCGACGTTCAGATCGCCGGCCGGCCATCCGCCGAGTCGTAGGTGCGGACCTCCTGATGGGGGCCGCCGACCGGCGGCCGGGCGATCGAGGACAGGTGCACCACCCAGTACGCCGCGGCGACCAGCGGGCCGCCCAACAGCGTGGCCGCGATCCACACCCACGGCGGGACCAACTCCGTCCGCCGGCCGCTCGTCGCGGTCCACACGCCGACCGTGAACATCACGTGCACCACGGCCGTCAGCACGAACGTGGCGAGCACGTAGCAGATCATCACCGGGGCGAAGTCGCCGCCGAGGTTCACGTTCATCAATCCAAAATTCGGGCGGGGGAGCGAACGAAAAACGCCCCGGGCGCCGTGGGGCGGCCGGGGCGTCGGAGAGAGCGGCGAACCGCGGCGGCGGGGGGCTCAGACCTCGTAGTCGTAGCCGTCCCGCTTGGTGCGGGCGGTCATCGACTGGGCCTGATCGTCGCCGACGATCTTCTGGGCCTTGGGGTCCCACTCCAACTCGCGGCCCAAGCGGATCGCGATGTTGGCGAGGTGGCAGGTCGTCAGCGCCCGGTGGTGGCTGAACACGTCGGAGATCGGCTCCGCGTCGCCGTTGCGGGCGGCGAAGAAGTTCTCCATGTGGCTGCCGGCCACCGGCTGGTTTTTGTAGGCCCGCTCCAGGGCGCCCTCGGGCAGCGGGTTGTCCTTCAATTCCTCGACCGGCGTGCCGGTGAGGTCGCCGCGGGAGACGAAGATGCGGCCCTTCGTGCCCTCGATCAGCAGACCGTTCCGGGCGTCGCTGGAGATCACGACCTCCACGTCGTTCGGGAAGAAGGCGGTGACCTCGAACTTGCTGGCGGCGTTGTACTTGTCGTCCTCCACCGGCATGCCGTTCTCGTCCATCCCGGCCGGGTGCACGACCTTGTCCATGTTGGGGACGATCTTGGTCGGGCCCTGGCCCTCGCCGTTCTGGTCGAGGACCCACTGGGCGATGTCCACGTGGTGGGCGCCCCAGTCGGTCATCTTGCCGCCGCTGTATTCGTACCACCACCGGAACTCATAGTGGCAGTTGGTCTGGCGGCCGTCCTTGCGGAAGGGGACCTCGGGCGTCTGGCCGAGCCACTTCTCCCAGTTCAATTCCTGCGGCGGGTCCACCGCGGGGATCTCGCCGGAGGTGGGGGCGCCGCCGATGCCGCAGGTGATCTTCTTCACGTCGCCCAGGCGGCCCTCGCGGACCAGCGCCACGGCGGTGAGGAACTTGCGGCCCATCTCGGTCCGCTGCTGCGTGCCGACCTGCACGGTACGGCCGGTCTCCTCGACCGCTTTGCAGATGTCGATGCCCTCCTGAATGGTGAGGGTCAGCGGCTTCTCGCAGTAGACGTCCTTGCCGGCCCGCACCGCCTCGATCAGCGGTTTGGTGTGCCAGTGGTCCGGGGTGACGATGACGACGACGTCGACCTCGGGATCGTCGATCACCTTGCGGTAGTCGTCGGTCAGCTCTGGGTCGTCGCCGTACTTGTCCTTGATCTTCTTCGCCGCCGCCTCCAGGTGGCCGCGGTCCACGTCGCAGAGAATCTTGGTCGTGCCGCGGCTGGCGGCCTGCATGCCGGGACCGTTCCACCGGCTGCCGGTGCCGATATGGCCGATGACGGGCTTCTTTTCGCCGTCTTCCTGCCGGACGCGGGCTTGGGCGAAAGGGGCGGTGCCGGCGATCGCGGCCCCAGTGAGGGTGACCGCACCGGCGGTTTTCAGGAAGTCGCGGCGGTCGGCGGGGGGAGTGGCGGGGGCGCTCACCAGGCTCTCCGGGAGGGGGCGGGGTTAACGGGGGAACATAAAAAAACGCCGCCCGGGGTCGGGCGGCGTGGCGGGCGGTTACTTCAGGTTCTTGAAGGCGGAGAGCTTGTATTTCAGCTCGCCGAGGTCCGTCTTCTCGTCGGCTTTGACGTCCACCGTCAGCGCCCGGTCCAGGAAGCCGGCGGACTCCTGCCAGACGATGAAGGTGTGCTTGCCGACGGGCAGGCCCTCGATGGTGAACTCGCCGTTCTCGTCGGTGAGGGCGGCGTAGGGGGTGTCCACGACCAGCCAGTTGGCCTTCATCCAGGGGTGGAAGTCGCACAGGGCCGGGATCGGCACCCGCTGGGCCCGGTTGAACTGGACCTCCACGCCCTTGCCGCTGCCCGGGGGGGCGTTGGCCGGCACGGTCACGTTGATGCCCGGGTTGCCGAAGGAGGTAAACCGCACGTTGTGGGCCACCGGATCGGAGTTGAACATTTCCAGCGGCTGGCCGGTGCGGACGATCACCGCGTGCGGCTTGAACACGCAGCCCTTCTGGTCGAACACGATCGGGTCCTGCGGGGCGTCCTCCAACTCCGGCTTCGTGCCGCGGATCGGGCGGGCCGGGTAGAGGAACACGTTGGCGATGCCGTTCCCCTCGCCCACGACCAGGCTGAAGTTAGGCACCGCGTCGACGGAGCAGGTTGCGGCGTCTTTAACGGCGGCGCCCTTCTCGACGCGGGGCTCCAGCTCCGGCGCTTCGCCGTCCAGCACGACTTTGCCGGTCACGTCGCCGTAGTCGGCGGCGGAGGTCGGAGCGGGCGCCAGCAGGGCCGCGGCGGCGACGGCCGCGGCACAGGAGGCGAAGCGGATTCCAAGGCAGCGAGGCATCAAAACAATCCGGGCAGGGAAGGGAGATGGGGCGGGAGCGACGGCCGCGCACCCCTGTCGGGACCCCCGCACGGGCTGTCGGGACCCCCGCACGGGGAACGGCTCGCCGCCGGACCGTTCACTCTATCCACCCCCACCCCCCGCCGGAAAGCGGGCACGGATCAACGAGACGGAATGCTCGCCGCTCCGCCGGTCCCGGCCGCGGCGACCGCCTCTGAATCGCAAAAGTCTATGAAAACAGGGGGAACGCCGTCGGGGGCTTCGGCCGCCGTCCGGGCGGTCCGGGGCGGTCGTGCGAAAAATCGATCGACGTTTACGCAATCTCGACAGCCAAGTCGGTCCCATCGGCCGCCGTCAACGCGAGCACGCCCAAGCCGTAGAAGGTGTATTCGGCGTCGGCGTTCACATCCCAGGCGGCGCCGCGGAAGCCGCCGGTCGGCAGTTCCAACTCGGTTTCCACCCACCGCTTCATCGCCCCGGCCGGAAGCGGGGCCGGCAGGCCGAGGTCCCGGCACATCAGCAGCGCCGTGAAGGTGCTCAGCCCGTCGGGGAAGGGGATGCGGGTGTTGGCCCGCACCCCGCCGGCGGGGTCGGTCACCTCGGTGAGGAACCCCCGCAGGTCCGCTTTTAATTCGTCGTCCGCGTGCCCGAGCAATTTCAGCAGCACGGCCGCCGCCGCGGTCGGGTTCGTGCCGCTGCGTTTGACCGGGGCCAGTTCCACGAATCCGCCGTCGTCCCGCTGCATATCGAACAGGAACTGCGCCAGCCGCCCCGGGGCCGGCACGTCGCGGCCGATTAATTCCAACGTCAACGCCACGAGAAAGGACGTATACGTGCTGCCCGCGGCCCCGGCGGGCGTTTTGGCGTAGCCGCCGTCGGCGCTGCGGTTTTGTTCCAACCCGGCCGCCAGCCGCTCGGGCCAGTCGGGCGGGGCCTCGGCCAACGGGTCCCCGCCGCCGGCGGCCTGCACCACCACGGCGCTATAGAGCCAGCTGACGAGATCGATCGCTCCCAATCGCAGCGGGTCATGCGCCTTGAGGAACCGGGCCACCTCCGCGGCGGTCGGTTCGTCGAACGCCCCCAGCACCGCCAGCGCCCGCACGGCGAAGCCGGTGTAATAGAGATCGCCCGGCAGACCCTCGTTCTCCAAGTCGCGGCCGCGGAAGCCGCCGTCCGGCGTGCGTTGGGAGAGCAGAAAGTCCCGGTGCCGGGCCCGCCGCTCCGGGCTCAGCGACGCCACCCCCCCGGCGAGGCGGTCGGCGAGGGAGAGGAGGTAGGACAGGGGACGAGGGAGGGGGAAGGAGGGAGGGGGAAGGACGGGAGTCTACTCCTCCCTCCTCCCCCATCACCCCTTCCCGGACCTACCCGTCCGTGCCCGTGGCCCGGAGGGGGAGGATGTTGCGGCCGTCGTCGTCCTCGTCGTCGTCGGCGTCCTCGGCGACTTCGTCCGGGTCGAAGATCTGGCCGACCGAGGCGTAGTGGTAGGCGACCGGGTCCGGCTGGAAGCCGACGTCCCGCTTGCGGTCGGACTTGTGGTCCGCGGGATCGTACTGGTCGATCTCGTCCGCGTCGAAGTTGATCGCCCCGGGGTGCAGGCTGGGGGACCGCATCGGGCGGTAGTCGGGGCGGCTTTTCGCGACGGTCTTCTCGCGGCGGGGGGCGGCGTCGGGAAGACCGCCGTCGTCCGTCTGGGCTTCGTACAGGCTGCGGTAGGCGGCGTTGCTCTCCAGCAGCTCGGCGTGGGGGCCGACGCCCGCCAACTGGCCGTGCTCCATCACCGCAACGCGGGTGACCAGTTCCAGCAGGCTGCGGCGGACGGTGTGGGTGACGAGGAACACCGTGCGGCCCTCGGCGAACTCCTTGAGCGCCTCGTGCATCAGCTGCTCAGAGAGCGCGTCGACGGCGCTGGTGGCCTCGTCGAGGATCAGGATTTCCGGGTCCCGCAGCACGGCCCGGGCGAAGGCGACCCGCTGGCGCTGGCCGCCGGAGAGGTTCGAGCCGCCGCTGCCGACGATCTCGTCCAGCCCGTTGGGCAGGTCGTCGGCGAAGTCGACGACGCGGGCGGTGACGGCCGCGGCGCGGACTTCCTCGTCGGTGGCGTCCGGCTTGCCGAGGCGGATGTTCTCCGCGATCGACTCGTCGAACAGCAGGGTTTCCTGGGTGACCACGCCGATCTTCTCCCGCCAGGCGGCCGGGTCGAAGTCCCGCAGGTCGGTCCCGTTGATCTTCACCGCCCCGTGGGTCGGGTCGAAGTAGCGGGGGAGCAGTTTGAGCAGCGTGCTCTTGCCGGAGCCGTTCGAGCCGACCACCGCGACGACCTCGCCGGCGTTCACGGTCAGGTTGACGCCGTCCAGCACGGCGCCGCGGGCGGCGCCAGCGTAATGGAAGCCGATCTTCTCGAACTTGACCGTGTGGACGCGGTCCGGGACGGGGGTCGCGACGTCCGGGGCGGCGACGGCGGGTTCGCGGTCGAGGATTTCGAACAGGCGGTCGGCGGCGGCGGTGCTCCGCTTCAGCTTGGAGAAGACTGCGCTGAGCTTCCGCAGCGGGTCGAGGGTGCCGGCGAGGAAGCTGTAGAACACGGCCAGTTCGGCGAGGTCCAGCTGCCCGTTGGCCAGCCGCATCCCCCAGATGCTGTCGGTCTGGCGGAGCATCAGGTAGGCCGCCGGCAGCAGGGCGCCGAAGGCCGCAAGCATGCCGAGCGTTTCGGTGGTCGGGCTGGTCAGGGCGTCCACCCGGACGATCTTCATCGCCTTTTGCAGATAGGTGCGGTTCTCCTTCTGGAACCGCTCCGCCTGCCGGTCGCCGGCGTTGAAGGCGGTCACGACGGCGGCGCCGTCGAAGGTCTCCTCCATCGTTTTATAGAGCCGGGACATGCTCTCCATCGACCGGCGGCTGGCCTTTTTGAGGCTGCGGCCGATCTTGCCGAACACGTACGCCGCCAGCGGGGCCAGCACGAAGGCCAACAGCGTGAGCTGCCAGCTGACCAGCATCGCCCCGAAGATGCACGCCGCCGCCTTGAGCGGCTCCCGCACGACCTTCCCGCCCAGCAGCCGCAGGCCCCCGGCGAGCTGCTCCAGGTCGTTGGTAAACCGGCTCATCAGGTCGCCGGTGCCGCTGGCGTGCAGCGTTTGGATGTCCAGTTTGAGGGCGTGGGCGAACAGCGCCTCCCGCAGGTCCGCGACGGTCCGCTCGATCACCGCCCCGACCAGCACGTCCTGCGTCATCACGCACAGGCCCTTGAAGATCGTGGCGAGGAAGATCACGCCCAGAATGCTCGCCAGCAGGTCGAACTTGTCCTCCGGCAGGATCGGGAGGACGTACTGCTGCACCCAGTTCAGCGCCTCCAGCTTGCGGGCCGCCATGGAAAGCCGGTCCTGGGCCTTGGCGGCCTCGGCGGCGGCCTCCACGGTGTCGGACCGGCTGGCCCTGGGGTCGGCGGCGAGGCGGGCGGCTTCGGCCTCGGCGTTCTCCAGCTTGATCGTCCAGTGATCCTGATCGCCCCTGGCGACGGCGATCTCGTGCTCGACGTAGCCGGTCACGCTGTCGTCGCCGGCCAGCACGTTGATGACCGGCAGGATCAACCCCAGATTCGCCCCCCAGAACAGCGCCACCAGGACGGCGAAGCCGACGCTCCAGAACAGCGTGACCTTGTGCGGCTTGATGAACGGCACGACCCGCAGCAGGCCGCGGGCCCGGTCCGCCACCGGGGCGCCGGCTTTGACTTTCTCTCCCAGTTCCGCCGCGGACCCGCCGCGCGACGGGCGCTCCGCGATCGGGATCGTGGACACGGGGGGAGCGGCGGGAGGAGCGTCGGGCACGGCGGGGTCGTCATTGGTCCGGCGGTGAGGACCGGACGGTTTAGTGCCTGGGCGTGGCCGGGTCGAGGCGGGTTCGGTCCGGGGCGCACGGCCGCCGGGGGGAGCGTCGGGATCCCGCGGCGGCATCTTACCTTCGCCCCCGGCCCCTCGCACCCCTCGATAGGCCGCCGGCCGCATTGTTCGCCGCTCCGTCCGTGCTTCCGCCCCCCCGTCCCCGCCCCCTCCGAAATGCCCCACGAAATCGTCGCCGGCGACCTGCTCGATCAGCCGACCGAGGCGATCGTCAACGCCTGGAACCGCAATCTCATCCCTTGGTGGCTGCTGGTCCCCCACGGGGTGAGCGGGGCGATCCGCAAGCGGGCCGGGACCGCGCCGTTCCGTGAGTTGGCGAAGCGCGGCGTGCTCCCGCTGGGCGGGGCCGTCGTCACCGGGGCGGGGCGGCTGCCGCACCGGGCGATCGTCCACGTCGCCGGCCTCGGCCTGCTGTGGACGACCTCCGAGTTCGCCGTGCGGGAGGGCGTGCGGAACGCCCTGCGGCGGGCGACGGAGCGCGGCTTCGCCTCGATCGCCTTCCCCCGCCTCGGCGCCGGCGTGGGCGGGGCGAATCCGGAGCGGGTCGAGTCCTGGATGACGGAGGAGTTCGCCGCCGCGGACTACTCCGGCCGCATCCTGCTGGTGCGCTACGAACCGCTGAAATCCGCAAACCAGCCGCGGACCAGCCGGCGCCGTTCAGGTAATTCCTGACCCCGACGACCGTGCAAAGGAGGTGATTGATTCTTAAAAGCGGCGCGGCATCATATCGTCTTCTCTTGGTCGCCGGCATGACGGGCTCTCCGCCGGCGGCTTTCCCCTCTCGGCCCCGTAAGTTCCCCTGCATGTCCCGCCCTATGGGCCGTTCGGCCTCCGGCCGCGTCGGCTTCACGCTCATCGAGCTGTTGGTGGTGATCGCGATCATCGCGATCCTGGTTTCCCTGCTGCTGCCGGCCGTGCAGCAGGCGCGCGAAGCGGCCCGTCGGAGTCAGTGCCAGAACAACCTGAAACAGCTGGGGCTGGCGGCTCACAATTATCACAGCACGTTTAACGTCTTCCCGATGGGCGCCGGCGGACCCGGCGGACCGGCGCCGGCCGGACAGGAAAACATCAGCATGGAAGGCTGGCTCAGCTTCCTCCCCCCGCTGATGCCCTATATGGACGAGTCGGCCCTGTGGAACCAGATGAGCCGGCCCCTCGCCCAGTCGTATAACACCACGACCAACCAGTTGGAGCCGAAAAACCCGCCGTTTCCGGCATTCGGTCGGTACGACACCGCAACGTATCCGCCGGCCCGCCATCAGGTGACCAGCCTGCTGTGCCCCAGCGACGGCGCCCCCAGCGGGACGTACGGCGACACGAACTACGCCGGGAATTACGGCGACAACGTCACCGGCGTGAACGACACCAGTTCTTCGAAGAGCCGGGGGATGTTTATGCGGCGCCAGAACTTCGGGGTGCGGGACGCCCGCGACGGCACCGTCAACACCCTGCTGTTCGCGGAAATCGGCCGGCAGGAGGACCGCAGCTACCAGGGCGCCGTGATGCTGAACGTCTCGGCGATGAACTTCGTCGAGGCGACCGGCGTCTCGGCTCCCAGCGCCTGCGTCACGCAGGCCACCGACCCCAACAACCCCGGGTACTATCCCGCCTCCGCCACCCTGTTCAACCAGCGGGGGGATCAGTGGATGTACGCGGTCGGCCGTTACACCGGCTTCACGACCATCCTGCCGCCCAACGGTCCGAGTTGCAGCAGCGGGGCCTTCTCCCGTGAGAACGTGCTCGTGACCGCCGGCAGCTACCACACCGGCGGCGTGCAGGTCTGCCTGGTGGATGGCAGCGTGCGGTTCATCTCCGAGACGATCGACTCCGTCACCCCCAACCGCGCCAGCGAAGCGAACGTGGTCAGCGGCCGGAGCCCCTACGGCGTCTGGGGCGCCCTGGGCACCCGGTCCGGCGGCGAAGTCGCCGCCGACTTCTGAGCCTCGTTCCCATCGACGGCGTCTCGCACGCCCCGCCGGCCCAAAGCCGGCGGGGCGTTTTCGCGTCGTCCGGGACGAACCCCCCTCGGCGGCGGGCGTTCGGGCCGACGGACGGCTGAACCGCGAACCCTCGGGCGACGTTCCCGCCGGCGGGCCGGTAGACTGCGGCCGGCCCGCCCGCGTCGTTCTCGTTCGCACCCACGCCCGCCCCGCCGCCCGCCATGACCAAAGGCCGGATACTCGCCGTCTGTCTGATCTGGCTGGGGATCGTCGGGCTGGGGGCGGTCGCGTGGAAGGTCCTCGTCGCCCCCGCCCGGGAGCGGGCCGCCGCCGAGGCCCTCGCCGAACGGCAGCGCCTTCAAGAGGAAGCCGAGGCTCGCCAGCGGGCCGAACGCATCCGGGCCACCCGCGACCCCAGCCGCTACGACGCCTCCGTCACGCTCGCGCTGGACAGCTTCAGCGGGTACGCGGCGCTCCGCAGCGACCGGTTCCGACAGGAACTGGCCGACCGCGGCGTCCGGCTGACGTTGAAGGACGACGGGGCCGACTACGCCGCCCGCCTCGCCGCGCTGGCCGACGGCACGGCGCCGGTGGCGGCTTTCACGGTGGACGCGCTGCTCAAACACAGCCATTTGCGGGGCGACAGCCCGGCGGTGATCGTCGCGGTCCTCGACGAGAGCCGCGGCGGGGACGCGATCCTCGCCTATCGAGACGCCGTCCCCAGCCTCGACGCGCTCAACGACCCGGCGGCCCGGTTCGTCCTCGTGCCGGACAGCCCCAGCGAAACCCTCGCCCGGGTGGCGATGGCCCGGTTCGATCTCTCCGACCTGCCGCCGGACCCCTTCGAGCCCGTCGCCGACGCCGCGGAGGTGTTTCGGGCGTATCAAAACAGCCCGGCGTCGGCGAAGCGGGCCTATGTGGCGTGGGAGCCGCAGGTCTCGAAGATGCTGGAGAACCCCGCGATGCACCGGCTGTTCGACAGCGGCGTGCGGGGCTATATCCTCGACGTGCTGGTCGTCAGCCGGGACTATTTAAGAAAGAACCCGGAGACGGTGCGGAAGGTGTTGGAGGCGTACTTCACGGCGAACCACGTGTTCCGCAAGGATTATTCGGCGCTGGTCGCCGCGGACGCCGTCGCCGCCGGGGAGCCGCTGACCCCGGAACAGGCGGACGCCGTCGCGGACGGCGTGTGGTGGCACAACGCCGCGGAGAACTACGCCCGGTTCGGCCTGTCCGAGGACCGCGACGCCCGGCGGGTGCAGTATTTAGAGGACGCGGTGACGAATATCGCCGGCGTGCTGCGACGCACCGGGGCGACGGACGGCGACTCCTCGGGCGGGGACGCGGCGGCGTTCTTTTATTCCGGCGCGCTCAAGGCGCTGCGGGACGAGGGCTTCTCCCCCGGCCCGGGCGAGGAGACGGTCCGCAACGACGTCGCCGAACTGCCCCCGCTGCCGGAGGAGGGGTGGGCGGGGCTGCTTCCGATCGGGGAGCTGGACCTGCCGGACCTCTCCTTCGCCCCTGGCCGCTCCGCGTTGTCGAACCGCAGCGAACGGGTGTTGGACAATCTGGCCGAGACGCTGGCGGACTTTCCCACCGCCTACGTGACGGTCCGCGGCAACGCCGCCCGCCGCGGCGACCCGGAGGCGAACCGTCTGCTCGCCGAGGCCCGGGCGCAGGCGGCGGTCGAGTATTTGGTGCGGGCCGGCGTCTCTCCGAACCGTCTGCGGGCCGAGGGCGGCGAGCCGAGCGGCTCGCGGACCGTCTCCGTGCTCGTCGGCCGCCCGGCGTATTAAACGGCCCGCGGGGGCGGCTTGTTCGGCGGCGGGGCGGGGGATAGCGTCGGCGCTCCGCCGCCGGCGTCGTCCCGAGGCCGCCCCGCCGCGGTCCCGCCCCGCCTCCCCCGGAGTCGCCCCGTGAGCGTCCCCCGTCGCCGGTCCGCTCGACCCGGGTTCACCTTAATTGAACTGTTGGTGGTGATCGCGATCGTCGCGATCCTCGTCTCGCTGCTGCTCCCCGCGGTGCAACAGGCCCGCGAGGCGGCCCGGCGGGCGTCCTGCAAGAATAATCTAAAACAGCTCGCCCTCGCCTTTCATCATTACCACGGCACGTATCGCGCTTTCCCGATCGGGGCGGGGGGGACGAAGGACGCCCCGGGCGCGGACTCCGACCCGGACAACGAGTACCGCCTCGGCCCCTACGTGCCGCTCCTGCCCTATCTGGATCAGGGGGCGATGTGGAACGCCGTCCTCCGGCCGATGGACGGCTTCGATTATTCCGGGTCCACGCGTCACCCGATCACTTGGCCCCCGTACGGCCCGAAGCCGGACGAGGCCCATTATCCCCCCTGGCAAATCGAGATCCCCACGCTCCGCTGCCCCAGCGACGGCGCCGAGGGGGACGACCGCCTGGAGAACGTAAACTACGCCATCAATTGGGGCGACAACGGCCACGCCGTCCGGCAGGAGCTGGACGCAAAACGGGGCGTCGTCCGCGGGATGTTCGCCCGCGGGGCCAGCTTCGCCCTGCGGGACGTCCGCGACGGGACCGCCTCGACCCTGCTGCTGGCCGAGATCGGCAGCGACGGCGGGGACAATCTGTATCAGGCCTACGTGCTGGACGATGTCGGCCGCACGGACCTGCCGTGGAACGCCAACGTCGGCTACACCGATCCCGCCCGGTGTCTGGAGGTCGCCCTCGACCCGGACAACCCGGGCCGATACCCGTTCCCGGTCGGCTCCACGAAGCTCGACAACCGCGGCGAGCACTGGCCTGACGGCAACGGCAACGACACCGGCTTCGTCACCGTGCTCCCTCCCAACGGACCCAGTTGCACCGAGAACAAGTCGTACGAGGACGTGCTCGTCACGGCCGGCAGTTACCATGCCGGCGGCGTGAACGCGGCCCTCTGCGACGGCAGCGTGCAATTCCTTTCCGAGACCATCGACACCGGGAGCCTGAGGGATCCCGACAGGAACGCCGGCGTGAACTCCGGCCGCAGTCCCTATGGCGCTTGGGGCGGCTTGGGAACCCGCGCCGGCGGCGAGGTGGTGAGCGAGTACTGACCGCGCCCCGCACGCCGCACGCCGTTCGGGACGCGTTCGCGTCAGGACGGGACGCGTTCCGGGCGCTCAGGCGGCGCGGAGACGCAACGCGTCCTTCGTCAGACCCTTTTCCAGCGCCTGCGCCTGGGCGGCGCTGGCGTCGCAGGTGAGGGTCAGGTCGACCGCCCAGCGGCCGTCGGCCGGGACGATGAACTCCCAGTGCGGCACGACGGCGCAGCTTTGGAACACGCTCTCGAAGCCGGCTTCGCTGCCGGAGACGGTTTCGACCGGGTGCGTCCAGATCCCGCCGGGACCGCCGCTGCTGGCCGTGCCCAGCTCCAGAGCGGCGTCGAGGCCGAGCCACTCGTCGCACAGGCCCACGCGGTTCGTCGCCGGCAGGTTGAGGGCGGTGTCCAGCGTGCCGCGGCGGACGCCGTGGGCGTCGTAGAAGTACCGGTCCTCGGCGCTGCCGGCGAGGCCTGCGAGGTGCACGGCGGTGGCGAAGTGCACCGGCCGGCCGGCGGGCAGACCGCTGAACTGATAGCGGACCGACAGGGCGTTCGACCCGGCGGCCAGCGTGATCGTTTTGTGCATCCGCACCGCGAACCGGGCCAGCCGGGCGGTGCGACTCATCATCACCGTCGCGGCGGCGGCGGAGCGCTTCAGCGTCGTCTCGAACACGCCGGTCGGGCAGTCGGACAGCTCCCCGCGGCCGGCCCGGAACTCCTCGCGGGTCAGGCCCGGTTCGAGGAAGTGATCCACGAACGCCTTGGTCGGGTACAGGTCGTAACCGAGCTTCTGTTCGAGGTTCGGCTGTTTGAAGTGGACCAGATCGTGAATCGAGACGCTTTCCTCGCCGTCGTGGGCCGCCGCCGCGATCTGCGGGTTGGCGGCGTGGGCCAGGATGCGGGCGTGATACGGCTCCGGCCGGCGGTCGAGGGTGGCCAGCAGGTTGTGCCCGGCGCCGCGAACGTCCAGTTCGTAGCAGATCCCGCCGCGGCTGGGCTTGAGGTAGGCGATCAGCTTGTCGCCGGCCAGCCGGACCTCCTTGCGGGCGTCCAGGTCGTAGTCCTTCGCCGCGACCGCGCACCACCGGCCGGTGCGGCCTTCCAGCTCGTCCAGAATGCTGTCGGCGGAGATCAGGTGGTCGTAGACCGCGTTCCGCAGGTGCGGCAGATAGAGCCCGCCGAACGCCCCGTGCCAATATGGGCAGTTGCACTGGGCTTTATAGAGGTGCGTGCGGGCCTTGTCGAGCTTCGCTTTATCGAAGCCCTCGGCGGTTTGGGCGAAGGCGTCCAACCGGGCGGAGACCTCCGTCATCCGGGCGTACATTTCCCGGGCCTCGGGATACTTGGTGCGGAAGTTCCGCCAGTTGCCGCCGCGGATGTAGGGCTTCAGGGCGCTCCAATCCGCCTCGGGCGTTTTCGCCTCGACGAGGTCGTGCAGTTCGGTTTGACGCTGGGTGTTCAGCGCCCACTCGGTCATTTCGCGGTAGGAGCAGTCCGGCACGCTGACCTCGCCGGCGGGGGGCACCGCGTCGAGGGTCTCGCTGAAGGTGCTCGTCTGGAGCCAGTCGCCGTTCTCGACGAGGGCTTCGAAGAACTTCCGCAGCCAGCCGCGTTCGTAGACGGCCTTTTTGGTGCCGGGCCAGGTGCCGAACTTCTCGCCGTCGTCGCCGAACACCACCGCGGTGCCCTGCGGGGCGCCGGCGGCCTCGCGGGCGGCGGCGATGTGCTTGAGGTAGTTGATCGTCTCCTGCGGCGGCCGGAAGGGCATCAGGTAGCGCAGGTGCTCGTCGCCCGGGAACAGGGCGATCAGGCGGCCGTCGTCCTCGGTGAGGAAGTGGCCGTTGAGGTCCTCGTCCCGCAGGCCGGCGGCCCGCAGGTGGCCGTCGTCCAGCACGCAGTACTCCAGCCCCGCCTTGGCGATGTCCCCGGCGAACTGCTGCTCCCAGACCCGCTCCGGCAGCCACATCCCGCGGACCGGCTGGCCGAACAGGCTTTTCAGGTGGTGGGAGTACCGCGTCATCTGTCCGACGCGGTCGCGGCGGGGGATGCCGGCGAGGATCGGTTCGTAGAACGGCCCGCCGAGGATCTCCACACGACCGGCCTCCACCAGGTCCCGCACCCGCCGCAGGTACGCCGGGCGGTTCATCTCCAGCCATTCCAGCAAACTGCCGGAGATGTGCAGGGCGATCCGCAGGGACTCGAACGGCTCGAACTCGTCCAGGAACGGTTCGTAGCTGTCGCGGAAGGCGGCGGCGAACACGCCGTCGAAGTTGCCGACCGGCTGGTGGTCGTGCAGGCAGAGGATCAACCGCAGCCGCGGGCTGCCCACCGGAAACGCCCCCGGGCCCGGGGTCCCATGCCCGAAGGAGGACGGATACGGCGGGGAGGGCTGGGACATCGTGCGACGCGGCACGCGGCCGGGGCTGGGGGGGACGGGGGGCGGCCGTGCGAGCGGCGCCGTCGGCGGGGGTGTCGTTCAGAACGACGGTGGCGGTCCACCCCGAACCCGGCGGACGGAGCCCGCGCACGTTGCCGCGGAGCCCCGTGCGTGGGAAGCGAGCCGGCCGACGCCCTAGGATAAACGCCCCGCCGGTTCCCGTAAACCGGACGCGTCTTGCCTGATTCTTGCCTCTCCTCTACGCAACTCAGACTACCCAAAGTCCCGGCTCGAACGCAATCGACGACTTGGAACTCCCCGTGTCCGCCCCCGCGGCGACCGGGGCGTGGTCCGAGGCGGCGTTCGGCTGGGGCTTCACGGAGGACGGGCCGGACGCCCTCGCCTTCGACGGCGCCGGATTGGACGGCGGTTCGACCGCCGCCCCGTCGGCGAGCCGGGCGCCCCCGGGATTACTCCGCCGCGGCGGCGTGCAGCTTGGGGCGGTAGTGCCGCAGGTGGCCGGCGACCCGCAGGGTCCGGCTGCCGCGGCGGAGGCGCCGCAGGGCCTTGGCCCAGCGGCCCGGCTTCGGCCCGGTCCGCGGCTTCTCCAGGTAGCGGCCGCGGCCGTGACAGACGTATTCCTCCCCCTCGACCCAGCCGTCCGGACCGCCCGGGGCCTCCAGCCCGGAGGTGAAGTTCCATTGCGGATCGAGGTCGCCCACCGCCCCGGTCTTCCGGGCCAGATAGATGAAGTGGCCGTTCTCCCAGAGGTTGCGGTCCCGTTTCGGCAGCCAGACGGGCGGGACGTCCGCCATGCGACAGAGCCGACGGAAGAACGCCCGGGCGTCGTCCGCGGCCCGGACCAGCAGCACGCCGGAGTTGTACCGCCCGGTATGATCCCTCGCGGCGAGGATGGAGAATCCCGCGTCCGTCGGCGCCGCCGGGGCGTGCGGCCGCACGGTGGCGTCGGCGTCCAGAAACACGACGTGGGCCACCTCCGGCCGGTCGAGCAGCTCTCGGATTGCGAAGATTTTCAGCCAGGCAGACTCCGCCCCGTCGATGCCGCCCGGCGGGGCGCCGTCCAGCACGAGATAGGCGTAGCCGTGCCGGTCCGCCCAAGCCCGCTGGCTCTCCAGGCAGTCGGCGAAGGTTTGGTCGTAGCCGTTGGTGGCGACGGTGAACGCCACCGTCCGGCCGGGAGAGCCGTCCGCGGCGCCGTCCGGAGCGGCGGGGCGGGGCGGTTCTTCGCCGCCGGTCGACGGGGGGGCGGTCGTCACGAAACGAGTTCGGCTGGCGGTCGGCGGCGACGGGGGGAACCGGCCTGCGTGCGGGCCGGTTCGGAACGGGAGCGGGCTAGCGGGCGGCCAGCACGGCCTCGGCGGCGCGGCGGCCGCTGGCCATGGCGCCGTTGACGCTGGGATCGGTCCGCCAGTCGCCGCAGACGAAGTGGCCGTCGGCGGTCGTCGGCGGGATCTCCGCCGGCGGGGTCGTGGGCGGATCGTAGGCGGGCAGGGCCTTGGGAATCGCGATCGTCTTCAGGTGCTCCCAGCGCTCCGCCTGCCGGCCGAACCAGACGGTCGCCTGCCGGCGGACCGCCTCGACCAGCTTCGGAGTCTCGGCGGCCTCGCCGACGACGTTCACGCTGATCAACTCCTTCCCCCCGCTGGCGTAGGTCGGGCAGACGCGGGAGAGGAACGACAGGTTGTTGATCGGCCCCCCGCCGCCTTGGCCGGCGTCGGGCCCGTCGCCGTTGAGGATCAGGATCGGCTCGTTCACCGGCGCCCGGTCCGCGGTGAAGTACAGGCAGGTCGTGCCGTGCCACTGCGTCGGGGCGGGGCGGTCCAGTTTCACGCCCAGCGTCTCCGTCGCCTCTCCGCCGGCGGCGAGGACCACGGCGTCGAACGGTTGCGGCTCGGACCCTTCCACGGTCACGGAGGTCTTCGTCACGGCGGTCACGGTCTGCCGCAGTCGCACGGACCCGTAGGGCAGGCGGTCGGCGAGCTGCTTCGGCACGGCGCCCATCCCGCCGCCGGGCAGCGTCGCCTGGCCCTCGCCAAACATCCGGAACACGAAGTAGAAGAACCGGTTGCTGGTGGTCAGCTCCCGTTCCAAAAAGACCCCGGCGAGGAACGGCCGCAGGAAGCCGTTCAGCATCTCGTCGGAGAGCCCGGCGTTGTCCCGCAGCGCGGCCAGCGTGGTGCGTTCGGGCAGGTGGAACAGGTGATCGATCGATCCCGACAGCGCCGAGGCCCGCAACTGGCCGACCTTCAACTTATCCAGCGGCGAGCCGACCCCCAGGGCGGCCGTCTTCATCACGTTCAACGGCTTGTTCCAGCCCCGCCACGGGTCGTCCATCCGCCGCAGCTTGCCGTTGTGAAACACCAGCGCCCCCGGTCGGAAGGGGTGCAGGTCGAGCTGGGAATAATCCAGGTGCCGCTTCGCCTCCGGGTAGGCGGTCAGGTGCACCTGAAAGCCGCGGTCCAGTTTGAACCCCTGATAGCCGTCGGTCCGCACCCGGCCGCCGACGCCGTCGGCCTGCTCGAAGACGGTCACGTCGGCGCCGCCCTCGTGCAGGACCTTGGCGCAGGTCAACCCGGCCATCCCGGCGCCGACCACCGCGACGGACTTCTTGGAGGGGGCGGTGGGGGAATCGGCCATGAACGAACGACGGGCGGGGCGAAACGGGGACGGGGCGGCGTGGTCCGATTGTGCGGCCGATCGCCCGGCGAGGGTAGGGAACCGGATCGCCGCGGCCCTACACTGGGGCTCGCCCCCCGCATGGACGCCCCCGCGATGCCCCGCCCGAGCCCCCCGTCCGCCGCCGCCCCCGGGAGCGCGCCGCCTCACGGCGACGGCGAACCGGACGCGCTCGACCGGCTGCTGCCGGACACCGCGGTGCAGCCGCGGCCCTATCAGGCCCGCATCGTGCGGCAGGCGCTGGACCACTTCGCCGGTCGGCACGTGGACTCCGGCGGCGTGCCGTCCCCCGCGGCCCGCAGCGTGCTGATCGAATCCCCCACCGGCAGCGGCAAGACGGTGATGGGCCTCCT
This sequence comes from Alienimonas sp. DA493, assembly GCF_043951915.1. Taxonomy (NCBI): domain Bacteria; kingdom Pseudomonadati; phylum Planctomycetota; class Planctomycetia; order Planctomycetales; family Planctomycetaceae; genus Alienimonas; species Alienimonas sp. DA493. The sequence continues at coordinate 23,148 of NZ_JBINJD010000027.1, forward strand.
CATTGCCAAACTGCTCCAGGAGGAGTTCGGCGTGACGGTTGGCTGGGCGGCGATGCGGCGGAACCTGCTCTCCCAGACCGAAGCGGAGAACGCCGCCAAGCGGATCGGCGTCGACCCGCTGGTCACGGTCAGCATGTTCGACAAGAACCCGCCGCCGGGGCTGGAATTATTGATCGTCGACGAGGCCCAGCACGACGCCGCGGCCAGCATGGCCCACCTGCACAATCAACTGCGGCCCCGCTGGATCCTCGGCCTGACCGCCACGCCCTACCGGACGGACAAGATGAAGCTCTGCTTCGACCGCGTATTGCGGGACGCCGGCATTCATCAATTAATCGGCGACGGCTATCTCAGCCGCTACGACCATTTTAGCATCCCGGCACACACGCCGACGGGCGTGGCCCAGACTTACCTCCGCAACCCAGACCGCTGGGGCAAAAGCATCGCCTTCTTCCGCACCCGGGCGGAGTGCGCGGAATTGGAAGAACAATTAAACTCCGGCGGGGTCCGCTGCGAAACCGTCACCGGCGACAGCGACCGCGACGCCCAACTCGCCCGCTTTCAATCCGGCGAGACCCGCGTCTTAGTGAACTGCATGGTGCTCACGGAGGGGTTCGACAGCCCGGATTTACAAACGGTGTTCTGCCGGGACAGCGCCAAGGGCCCCACCGTGCAGATGTGCGGCCGCGTGTTCCGCACACACCCGGCCGTGCCGATCAAACAGATCGTGCAAAGCCGCAGCACGAAATGGCCCTTCACCCGCGTCGCCGGCGCCCGCCGGCAGTACCTGTGGGAACCCGGCGGCGCCGCGGACGATCTCATCCCCGACGACGAGCCGGACGCCTTCGGCTGGCGGAGCCTGACGGCGAACCCCCGCATTAACAAAGTCAGCGCCCGCACCCGCCTGGCGATCGCCAAGACGAACGTCCGCCTGCCGGAAGTGCTGCGTCCGGCCCCGCGGCCGTTCGGGCGGTGAGGTGAGCCGCGAAGTCGGGCGGGGCGGAACGTGCGGGCGGCGGGCGTTCCGATTGGCGTCCGCAGCCTTCGGCGTGCGGCGTTCGCTTGACAGCCCGGTCCGCTCCGCAGTGTCATTTTTATCGCCCCGCTTTTCGTCCGCCTTCGGGAAAACCGATGACCGTCCTTCGCGTCGCCGTCCGGGTCGCCGCCGTCGGGGCCGTCGCGGTGTTCTGCGGCTTTCAGCCGCCCGAGCCGGACGAATTCGACGAGGCGTACGACGCGCACGTGGAGGCGATGGACGGGCACCGGGAGCGGCTGCTCGCCGCGTTCGAGGCGGAGGAAAAACTCGTCCGGGCGGGGCGGATCGACGGGGGCGTCAAACTGTCCGTCGAGGAGTCCGCAGGCCTGCTCCGCACGATGCAGGAGGAGAAAAAAGCGTTCGAGGAGGAGGGGCTGATCCCTCTGTCGATCCAGATGCGCGAGCACGCCGGGGAATTTCTCACCCGGGGCGCCGAGTCCGAAAAGCGCCTCCGGCGGGCCGCCGAACGCTGCCTGCGGCGGGCGCTCCGGGACGACCCGGAGGCGGCCGCGGAGATCCAAAGCCGGATCACGCTCTACCTGACCCCCCGCGTCGTGGCGGTCCTAAACGTGAGCGTCGGGTCCCGCAGCGACGAGGACGTGGCGCTCTGGTCCGACGGGACGGCCGGAGAAGACCGCGACCTGCGTTGGACCTGCCGGCGGGGCGTGCTGTCGTTGTCCGGTCAGGAGCCCGGCACGGCGACGGGCTACCGCCTCGACCGCATGCGGCTCTCCCTCGACGGCCGCTCGATGAACGGGGTGGACGAGAAGGGTAAAATCAAAACGGCGACCCGCGTGAAGTAAGGCGGCGGGGGCTCGTTTCAGTCCTCCACAATACTCCGATATGCCTTTCGGAACCGCTGCGCGTCTCCGCCGGAGTAGAATTTGTCGTCGAGCAGGACATGGACTTCGTCGTCCACCAAAGCGATTTGAAGGTCCGCGACGTTCCCGGCGGCCATGATCGACAAACGATAGGGATAGACCCCTGCATGAGGCGCCGCATCGATCCGGCTGGGCGACATCGCCTCCAGCAAAGTGCGAGCGTCCTCCCGGGTGATCGACTTCATGTCGGCGGAAAGGCTCGGCCCGCTCAACTGTGCCGTCTGGATTGATGTGACCCGCAGAACGTCGATCGGATTTTCAGAGGACCCGCCGCAGCCGCCAAGCAACACGCAGGCGACGGCGTACGGCGTCAGTCCGCTGGCACGAGCGGATCGGATCATTCGACGGGTTCGCACGGCACGACTTCGTCCAAGTCGCTCAGCATTCGCAGGGCGACCGGCTCCGCGGCGGGCGTCCCGTCCTCCGCCGTCCGGTACCACTGCTCCCGGATGCGGTCGACGACGCGGACGCCGCCCGGGAAGCGGAACGCCACGTCCTCCGGTTCCACGTCGTCGAACGACAGCGACTTCACGACGGTATCATATAATGCCGGCCGGATCTTGCCGGACATGTTGCTCTGGATCGTTTGAAACGCGGTCGGCATCCACACGCCGTCGGTCTCGGCGGCGGAGAGGACTTCGAGCCGCTCCAGCCAGACGGGCTCTTTGCTGTGGTTGACCCGGCGAACCTCGTGTCGGACCGGCATATAGTCCTTCGCCGGGTCTAACCAGACCGTCAGCCGTTCCGGCTGTCCCGTCGTGCCCGGATCTCGATGCTCCAATGTCGCCACGACGAGCCGGTCGGGACCATCGTCCGCCTCGAAGGTGACGGCGTTAAAGCGTTTGAGCAGCACGTCCACCGCGGTGACGCCCTGCCAATGGCGGAAGCCGGGCATCCAATAAAGCATCCGGTCGCCGAAGGTGACGTGGTCGGGCTCGTCGTCGACGACGGCGTGGGTCTGGGCGTCCTCCCCGAAGAACTGATTGAGGATTCCCCGGCACTCGCCCGACTCCGCGTCGTAGACGTTCACGAGTCGTTCGCTGCCCTGGGACTCAGGCGCCCCGCCGCCCTCGGGGACTTTAAAAAATTCCCTCGTCATGTCGACCTTCGTCGAGCCCTGATGACGCGTCCTCGCAAATTGATAGACCGCGAAGGTCGGTTCCTCCGGCTCGGACCCGGCGCGGTCGAAAAACGCGTTGGTCTCCAACGGCCACGCCCGGAGCTCCGTCGTGGTGGCGTACTGATAATTCGCCGTTCGCTCGACCCGGGACGCGAGTGCTGCCCGGATCTCCGCCCGCAGGCCGTCGGGGGATTCGTCCGCAACTCCGCTCGGGAGGGCGGTGCAGGCGAGAAGCAGGACGACGACCGACGAACGCATCGGAGCACCATGTTCTAAAGAGCGACGGGACCGATCGTCCGGCCTTGTCCCTCCGCACGCAAGCATTCACCCCGCCCGCTGGCCGCGCAGCACGTCCAAAAACGCCTTCGTCAGTTTGCTGACGTAGCGCTCCGGGTCCCAGGCGGCGACGACGGTGCGGGTCGGGCGGTCGCCGGTCAGGCGGCGATAAACGATCCCGTCGTCTTCGCCCGCGGCGGCGGCGGGGATCAGGGAGACGCCGTGGCCGGCGGCGACCAGCGCCTTCACCGTCGCCAACTGGCTCGTGCGTTCCAACACCACCGGCTGCACCGCCGACCGCCGGCAAAACGACAGCACCTCGTCCGACAGGCAGTGCGCCTCGCCCAGCAGCACGAACGGCTCGCTCTGCAAATCGTTCACCGTCAGCGACGGGCGGGCCGCGGCGTCCGCCAACCGGTGGCCGGCGGGCAGGGCGGCGAGCAGTTCCTCCTCGTACAGCCGCTCCACGTGCAGGGCGGGATCGGGCACGGGGTTGGAGAGCACGGCGAGGTCGCTCTCGCCGGCCCGCACCTTGCGGACGCATTCCGCGGTGACTGTCTCCGCGACCCGCACCTCCGCCTCGGAACGAATCGCGACGAAGTCCCGCAGCAGGCCCGGCAACAGGTGCGGGGCGAGGGTGGGGATGACCGCCAGCCGCACCGCCCCGGTGCGGCCGTCGTCGACCAGCTCCGCCCGGGCGTCGTCCGCCAGGCCGACGATCCGGGCCGCCTTGGTACGAAAGGCCCGGCCGGCGTCGGTCAGACGGACGCAGCGGCCGTCGCGCTCGAACAGCGGGCGGCCCAGTTCCTTCTCCAACCCCGCCACCGCCCGGCTCAGCGCGGGCTGGGAGACGCTGAGATCCTTCGCCGCCTGGGTAAAATTCTCCCGGTCGGCGGCCCGGAGGAAGTAGCGGAGCGGGGTTAATTCCAAGGCGTTGCGGCGGGTACGAACGGACGACGGGGCGGCCGCCCTCGATCGATGCGTCGGACGCATCGCGGCGGCTCCCCAGTCAATCACGGCGGGCCGCGTTGGCAACCCATACGCCCGACGCATGAGCGATCGATACGCGTCATGCATGGACGGTATGCGATGTTTGCGGGCGAATCGGTCCGCGGGCTCCCTATCATGGGAGCGTTCAGACCTGGAACACCCCGCCCTCTTTGCCCTCAGGAGCGAGCATGATGACAAGATTTCTACCCCTTCGACCGACGGCCGGCGTCGCCGCCCTCTGTTTCGCCGCCTCCGCGTTCGTTCAACCTGCGTTTGCGCAGCAGGGGCCGACGGTCACCAAGCCGGGCACGCCGCCCTCGGAGTCCGGCCCGCCGCCGGGCGAGGTCGCCGGCGAGAAGCCGGTTCCCGCGACCCCCGGCGACGGCGCCCCGGCGGAGGGCAAGGCGGGCGACGGCGTCTGCCCGGTGATGGGCGACGTGAGCGGCGCCGGGGCGGGGCCGTCCACCGCGGCCCGCTCCCGCACCACCGGGCCGTACAGCAACCGGGAGTGGTGGCCGAACCAGCTGGACCTGTCGATCCTGCATCAGAACCCGCCCTCGCTGGACCCGCTGGGCGAAGAGTTCGACTACGCCGCGGAGTTCGCCACCCTCGATCTGGAGGCCGTCAAGAAGGACATCAAAGCCCTGATGACGGACTCGCAGGACTGGTGGCCGGCCGACTACGGCCACTACGGCCCGTTCTTCATCCGCATGGCTTGGCACAGCGCCGGCACCTACCGCACCTTCGACGGCCGCGGCGGGGCCTCCTCCGGCACGCTGCGGTTCGCCCCGCTGAACAGCTGGCCGGACAACACGAACCTGGACAAGGCCCGCCGGCTGCTCTGGCCGATCAAGCAGAAGTACGGCAAGAAGCTCTCCTGGGCCGACCTGATGATCCTCACCGGCAACTGCGCCCTGGAGGACATGGGCCTGGAGACCTTCGGCTACGGCGGCGGCCGCGAGGACCTGTGGGAGCCGGAAGCCGACATCTACTGGGGCTCCGAGACCGAGTGGCTCGGCCGTGAGCGCTACACGAAGGACGAGGACTCCGGCGAGGAAACGCTGGAGATGCCGCTGGCCGCTTCCCAGATGGGCCTGATCTACGTCAACCCGCAGGGCGTCGACGGCAAGCCGGACCCGCTGGCCAGCGCCATCGCCATCCGCGAAACCTTCGGCCGCATGGCCATGAACGACGAGGAAACCGTCGCCCTGATCGCCGGCGGGCACACCTTCGGCAAGGCTCACGGCGCCGGCGACCCCAACGAGTACGTCGACGTCGAACCGGAAGGCGCCGGCCTGGAGGAGCAGGGCCTGGGCTGGAAGAACAAGTACGGCGCCGGCCACGGCGACAAGACGATCACCAGCGGCCTGGAGGGCGCCTGGACCAGCACCCCCACGCAGTGGTCCAATGGCTACTTCGACAACCTGTTCGGCTACGAGTGGGAATTGACCAAGAGCCCCGCCGGGGCCTGGCAGTGGAAGCCGAAGGGCGACGAGGGCGCCGGCACCGTGCCGGACGCCCACGACCCGACCAAGTCCCACGCCCCGATGATGTTCACCACGGACCTCGCCCTGAAGATGGACCCGATCTACGGGCCGATCTCCAAGCGGTTCCACGAGAACCCGGACGAGTTCGCCGAGGCCTTCGCCAAGGCCTGGTACAAGCTGACCCACCGGGACATGGGCCCGGTGGAGCGGCTGGTCGGCCCGGAAGTGCCCCCGGCCCAGATTTGGCAGGACCCGGTGCCCCCGGTCGATTTTGAACTGGTCGACGCCGACGACGTGGCCGCCCTCAAGCAGAAGGTGCTCGAGTCCGGCCTGTCCACCCAGGAACTGGTGAAGACCGCCTGGGCCAGCGCCTCCACCTTCCGCGGTTCCGATAAGCGGGGCGGCGCCAACGGCGCCCGCATCCGCCTGGAACCGCAGCGGGACTGGGAGGTCAACGAACCGCAGCGGCTCGCCAAGACGCTCCAGACGCTCGAGGAGATTCAGACCGAGTTCAACGACGCCCAGACCGGCGGCAAGCGGATCTCGCTGGCCGACCTGATCGTGCTGGCCGGCGCCGCCGCGATCGAGGACGCCGCCAAGAAGGGCGGCTTCGAGGTGACCGTGCCCTTCGTGCCCGGCCGCACCGACGCCACCGCGGAGATGACCGACGCGGAGAGCTTCGACGTGCTCAAGCCCGCCGCGGACGGCTTCCGCAACTACCAGGACCGCACCGTCACCCAGCCGGGCCCGGAACTGCTGGTCGACAAGGCCCAGCAGCTCACCCTCAGCGCTCCGGAGATGACCGTCCTGGTCGGCGGCATGCGGGCGCTGGGCGCCAACGCCGGCAGCGGCCCGATGGCGGACCTCGGCGTGCTCACGGAGACCCCCGGCACGCTCAACAACGCGTTCTTCAAGAACCTGTTGACGATGGACACCGTCTGGAAGAAGGCCGGTTACTGCGACTACGTCTATGAGGGCTACGACCGGGACACCGGCGAGCAGAAGTGGACCGCCAGCGGCGTCGACCTGGTGTTCGGCTCCAACGCCCAGCTCCGCGGCATCGCCGAGGTCTACGCCGCCGACGACGCCGACGAGAAGTTCGTCCGCGACTTCGTCAAAGCCTGGACGAAGGTGATGACCCTGGACCGCTTCGACCTGAAGCGCTCCGTGGAACCCGGGGCCGACCGCGTCGCCGTGCGGTAACCCCGCCGACCGCTCCCCGGAACGACGCCCGACCGTCGCGGCCCCGCCGCGGCGGTCGGTTTTTTATGCCCGTACTTGATGAGCCCGGAGCGCGAGCCCCGGCCTTGCGTCCGTCGCGTTTTACTAACCCGAAGCGTCAGCGAGGGCGTCGGCCGCAGGCCGACGGGCGCTTCCCGACGCCGCCCTCGCTGACGCTTCGGGTGATTTCAGCGATCACCCGCTCCGTCTCCCCCCGCCGGCGCCGCGAACGTGCCGTGCTCGATCAGCCAGTCCGCCAGCTCGTCGATCGCCTCCGGCGTCTGCAACCCGTGCGGGTGATGGCCGAGGCCCGGCTTCCAATACACCTTCACCGTGCCGCCGGCCGCCCGCAGTTTGCGGATCATCACTTCGGCGTTCTCCGCCGGCGGGACGACCTCGTCCGCCCCGTTCAGCACGAAGACCACCGGCGCCGGCGGCTCCCCGTGGGCCCGCGGGCCGGCGAGCCGGTCCGTCAGCCCGACCGGGCTCCCTTCGAAGTCCGCCAGCGTCTCCGGCGTCACCCCGTAGGCTTTCAGGCAGGCGGCGCTGGTCGCCCCGTTGTCCGTGCCCGGCCAGGAGCGGATGTCGCACACCGGGTTGTCGCCCAGCACGGCGGCGACGGTCTCCGGATATTGCGCCGCCCAGGCGAAGATCGGCAGCCCCCCGCGGCTGAGCCCCTCGAAAATCCCCCGTTCGCCCAGCCCCAGTCGGCGAATCTTCTCATAGAAGCCCCGCCACCGCTGCATCGCCCTCGGGCCGCCGAAGTCCTGGGCGACGTCTTGATAGACGACGTGAAAGCCGCGGTTCAGCAGTTCCACGTCCAACTCCGTCGCCACGCCGGGGAACCGGGCCCGCCACACCCAGGCCCGATCCGCCCGCGGGGTCTTCGGGGCGACGATCCACTCGTCGCTGTCCGCCGCGGTGAACGTGTAGCGGGTGAAGCCGTGCCAATCGTCGGTTTGGTAGGACAGGTCCTCCGCGGCGAGGCGGTCCTCCAGGGAGAACGCTTCCGCGGGCTCCCCGGCGCCGGCGGGAGCCCCCCACGTCGCAATCAGCCCCAAGGCGGCGAGGGCGACGCACTTCGGGAGGAACCGGGAGGGAACGGCGACGGGCGGCGACATGAACGGGGCTCCCACGGAACGGGCGAACGCGGACCGGGCGACCGTACCCGCCGGCGCCGCCCGACCGCACCCCCGCCCGCCGGGGGGGCGCTGCGGTGCAGGGCGGGGGCGGGGGCGCTAGGGTCGGAGAATCCCGATTCGTTTCGGGAGCGGACAACCCCCTGACGAGTTATCGAACGTGCCACGCAAACAGGCCGCCCCGGACCGCCCGCCCCGCACTCGGTTCCCGTTCGCGGCGGTCTGCTCCGCGGCGCTTCTGCTGGCCCCGCCGGCCCCCGCGGCGGAGGGCGACGGCTCGCTGCACGACCGGCTCCGACAGGCCGACCCCGCCCTCGTCGCCCGGGAGGCCCGGCTGCGGGGCGACGCCGCCCGCGGGGCCCTCGTTTATTACACCTCCGCCGCCGCCTGCGTGAATTGCCACGAAGCGGAGGGGAAACGCTCCCCGCTGGGGCCGGACCTCACCCGGATTGAAGAGGGAACGACGGACGTCTATCTCGTCGAGGCCCTGCTGGCGCCCTCCAAGGCGATCCGCGAGGGCTATCGCACCCAACAGATATTAAAAGAGGACGGACAGGTCGTCAGCGGGATGTTCGTGCGGGAGGACGACGCGAAAATCGTGCTGCGGGACGCGGAGAATTTGGAGAAGGAGATCGTCGTCCGGAAGAGAAACGTGCTGGAACGGGCCGAGGCGGAGACCTCCCTGATGCCCGCCAGCCTGGCGGCGACGCTGCCGTCCGAGCGGGCGGTTCTCGACCTTTTAAAGTACCTGTTCGCCCTGCGGGACGGCGGCCCGGCCCGAGCGGCGGAGTTGAAGCCCCCGGCGGAGCAACTCGTCGTTCAGGACGATACGGCGAACCTCGATCACGCCCGCATTATCAAACAGGTGGAGAACGGCTCGCCCCGCCGCGGCCGCGACCTGTATCGGTCGAACTGCGAGCAGTGCCACGGCCCGGACGGCGACACGCCCTCCCTGGCGACGGCCCGGGCCTTCGGCAAGGAGCCGTTAAAGTTCGGCGGCGACCCCTACGCCATGTTCCAAACGCTCTCCCGCGGCAACGGCCTGATGCGGGCGATGCCCTCCCTCTCCCCGCGGGAGCGGTACGAGGTCGTCGGGTACATCCGCAACGAGTTCATGAAGGGCTCCAACCCGAGTTACGAGCCGGTCACGGAGGCCTATCTCGCCTCGCTGCCCCAAGGGACGGAGGACGGCGAGTTCGAACCGCCTGCGGACCGCGACTACGGCCCGGCGCTCGCCTCGCAGCTGGGACGGGAGGTCGAAAGCGCGCTCACCGTCCGGCTGGGGGCGCTGTCGCTCAGTTACGATTTGCACACGCTGGATCAGGCCGGACTCTGGTCCGGCGGCTTTCTCAATCTCGACACGACCCAGCACAAACGCCTGCGGGGCGAGGGCTACGCCCAGCCCGACGGCGACCCCGTGCCGGCCCTCGACCTGTGGCGCTGGGGCCACGACGGCACGCTGGACTACCCGACCGACGACCTGCTCCCCCGCGGCCCGCTGCCGCGGCGCTGGCTGGATTACCACGGCCATTATCTGCACGGGGACCGGGTCGTGCTCTCCTACGCGATCGACGGCCGGGAGATCTTAGAAACCCCGTCCCCGACGAACGGCCGCCTCGGCGTGCGGCACACGCTGCGGATCGGCCCGGGCGAGGCGCTCATTCTCGCCGTCGGCCGGTCCGGACCCGACTCGGTTCCGCCCAGACTGTTCGGCGACATTGACGGCGTCCTGCAGGAGGTGGACGGGCAGGGCCGGCGGGTCCTCAAAATCCCCGCCGACGAGCGGTCGCGGCTGCTCGACGTCCTGCGGTTCGCCGGGGCGGAAGACGAAGGCGAGGCGCTCGAACCGACCCCGCTCGACCCGGCTCGCCTGCTCTCCGGCGGGGAGCCGCTGTGGCCGGAGACGTTGGAGACCGTCGGCCTCCGCGGCCTCCAAAGCGGCGCCTACGCCGTCGACACGATCACGCTGCCGGAGTCCTCGCCGTGGAACTCCTGGTTCCGCACCTCCGCCCTCGACTTCTTCCCCGACGGCCGGATGGCCGTGGCGACCGTCGGCGGCGACGTCTGGATCGTCTCCGGCGTGGACGACGATCTGCTCAACCTCCGCTGGCGGCGGTTCGCCGGGGGGCTTTACGAACCGTTCGGGCTGAAGATCGTCGACGGGCAGATGTACGTCACCTGCAAGGACCGGCTCACCCGGCTGCACGACCGCAACGGCGACGGCGAGGCGGACTTCTACGAGAGCTTTAGCGCCGACGACGACGTCTCGACCTTCTATCACGCCTTCAACTTCGACCTGCAAACCGACGACGAGGGGAACTTCTACTACGCCAAAAGCGGTCAGTACACCGACTACAAACTGCCCGGGGCGGTGGTGAAGGTCTCGCCGGACGGGGCGCGGCGGGAGGTCGTGGCCACCGGCTTTCGCACGCCCAACGGCATGGGCGCCCTGCCGGACGGGCGGATCACCGTCAGCGACAACCAGGGCAACTGGATGCCGGCCTCCAAGATTAATCTGATCGAGCCCGGCGGCTTTTACGGCTACGTGCAGACGCACGCCACCGGTCGCTGGGCGCCCGACGGCGGGGCGATCGATCATAAAAAGGTCGTCCCGCCGGAGAGCTTCGCCCCGCCGATCCTCTGGATGCCGCAGGAGGTGGACAACTCCTCCGGCGGGCAGGCGTTCGCGGGCGACCCGCGGTTCGGCCCGCTGTCCGGCCGCCTGTTGCACACCAGCTTCGGGCAGGGCCGGCTGTTTTATCTCATGACGCAGGAGGTCGCCGGCCAAATGCAGGCGGCGATCGTGCGGTTCCCGCACGACTTTTCCACCGGCATTATGCGGGCGAACGTCAACCCGGCGGACGGGCAGGCGTACGTGACCGGGATGAGCGGCTGGAACGCCAACGGCCGCGGCAACCTGGACGACGGCGGGGTGTTCCGCGTCCGCTACACCGGGGCGCCGCTCCGCATGATCGCCGACTGCCGCGTCGTGCCGGAGGGGCTGCAACTCGTGTTCAATTTCCCGCTCGATCCGAACGTCGCGGAGACCCTCGACGGCCTTTCGGCGACCGTGTGGAACTACAAATGGACGGCCGGGTACGGCTCCCGCACCTACCGCCCGGACACCGGCGAGCCCGGCGAGCAGGAACTCGAGATCGCCGCGGCGACGCTCAGCGACGACGGCCGCACCCTGACGCTCCGCACGCCGGACCTGCGGCCGGTCGATCAACTCCACCTGCAACTGAACCTCCGCGACGCCGACGGCCGGTCGTTCGCGGAGGAGGTGTATTGGACGATTCACAACCTTCCCGCGGCGCCCTGACCCGCGGCCCGGGCGGGCCGCGGGGCCGGCGCTCGCCGCCGGTTCAGGCGGAGAGCCGGTTCAGGCGGAGAGCCGGTTCAGACGGAGAGCCGGTTCTCGCCGGCGTTCTCCGCCTGGTGCAGGGTGACGGGCCAGCCGGGGAATTGGTTGGAGGGCTGCCCGTCGGTCGCGTCGACGAGGAAGCGGAACGACTCGATGCGGTAGGTCTTCGCCTCGGTGTCGATCGTGACGAGGCCGAACCCGCTGCCCTTCTCATGGGCCCGCTCGTAGCGGTTCTTCTTGGAGGCGACCTCCGGATTGCCGACGGCGTAGACGAACACGAAGTTGCCGAAGCCGTCCGTATATTCGCCGGTGTGGGGGATGCCGTGGGCCGGACGGTTCTCGTAGGGCATGCCGACCTCGTCCGGCCGCCACCAGCGGGGATAGCCCGCGGAAATTGCGGGGGTGCAGAAGGACCAGAACCCGTCCCGCTGTTCGTCGACGCCGTATTGCACCAGCGTGGTGAGGTGCTGGTCGCCGTTGATGTGCAGCGGTTTCGCCGCCTTGGCGATCCGAATCGCCCGGTCCCGGGCGGTCTGCGGCCAGGCGCCGCTGTCGAGGTCCGCCTTGAGGTAGCCGTCGTAGCCGCCGTGGTGCGTCGCGACGCCGGCGAACACCGTCTGACTCAGCAGGACCTTCATCGAGCACCCCCGCCAGTCCTCGGCCCAATTCTTCAAAAACTCCTCCTGCCGTTCGCCGAGCAACACCAGCCCCGGCTTGTCGAGCACGCTGGTGTCGAAGTCCGGGTCGGAGACGTGATCGGCCCGGCCGGAGCCGGTGTCGACGCGCTCCGGGCCGCTCTTCCACTGGCGATCGGCGACGACGGCGAAGCTGACCCCGCCGTACACCATGTCGCCGTAATAGACGCTGATATCCTGCTTGACCGGCGCCGGGTCGAAGGCGTCCGGGTGGTGGGCGACGGTGGTTCGATGCACGGCGTTCACCATCCGGGCCGGTTCGATATAACCGCCCTTGCTGGAGGCGCCGCCGTCGGTGACGTCCATCGGGGCGCCGGCCTCGCCCCAGATGTTGCCCTGGAACACGTCGTGATCGTCCGGCAAACAGAGCGTCGGGGCGTCCCGCATCGCCTCGCGGAACGACCACCCGTGCATGTAATACTTGCGGAGGTAGTTCAGGATCGCCGGCTCGGCCGGACGGCGGATCAACCCGTAGCCGCCGTGGCTCTCGTAGATCTGATCCCCGGAGAAATACAGCAGGTCCGGCTTGAGCCGCTTCAGGTTCTCCGCGACCGGTTCGTAAGGGAAGCCGTAGTCGTTCTGGCAGGTCAGCGCCCCCATCCGCAGCGGGCGACCAGTCGGGTTCGCCTGGACCGTGCCGGTCCATTCGTGCGCGGTCGTCACGCCGCTGCGGCCCTGCTCCCGGTACACCACCTTATAGGGGATGTCCCGCGAAGCGTCCCAGTGGGGGACGCGGAAGACGGCGACCCAGGCGTCCGTGTCGAGCGTCGCGGTTCCCAGCGGCTTCCATTCGCCGTTCTGTTGGGCGAACAGCTCCACGTCGTGATTGTCCTTCTCCCCGAGCGGACCGGTGAGGGCGCTCAGTTTGAGGACGAAGCCGTCCTCGCCGCGGGAGTCGGATAGCGTATACATCGACCACAGCAGCGGGCCGAACCGGCGCTCCGGCGTGACGGTGAAGGCGTCGCCGGCGAGGGTCCAGTCGTTGAACCGGTAGCGGCTCCCGCGGCCGCCGCCGTTGGCGCCGGCGGGGCGGGTCTCCCGACCGAAGGAGTTCACCAGGGCCACGTTGCCGAGCACCTGCTTCGCCGGGACCGTCGCTTCGACGGCGCCCAGTTCGTTCCCGTCGGCGTCCGCGGCGGTCAATTTTAATGCAAACCGATCGCCCTCGCCGCGGCCGGTCAGGGTGAGCTTGAGGTTCTGCGGGTCCTCCAATCCGTCGGTTTGTTTGGACGTCTGTCCGATGAACAGCGTCCTGTCCCGCACGCCGGCGTCCACGCCGCTGCGGGCGAAGCAGTTGCTGCGGTATTCGTCCAGTTCGCTGCGGATGCCGACGCGGAAGCCGGCCCCCAGATCGACCTCCCGCAACTCCGCCCGGGAAAGGACCACGGAGGTCTCCAGCGAGCCGGAGGGGTTCGTCAATTGATGGGTGATGCGATGCACGTTGCGGTTCGTCGCCCGCGTCGCGCACTCGGCCATGCCGTCTTTGACGACCCAGTCCTCCATCGGGTTCGCCCAGCAATCGCCGTGCAGGAAGACGCGGTCGTGGGTGTCGCCGAAGGAGACCGTCGCCGCGGGTGGGGCCTGCGCGGCGTCGGCTGAGGCGGCGTCCTGCGCCCGCCCGAGCGACGGCAACGTGAGCGCGGCGCCGCCGGCGCCGAGGCTTTTCAACAGGGAACGACGGCTGGCGGACGACATAACGACAGATTCCGTGAGCGAAACGAACGGGCGAACCGATCGGACGCCGCCCCCGCGGAGGGCCCCGTTCGGTCCGTCGCCTCAGGATGGTCGGACGGTCAGGCCGGCGGTAGTCCGCCCGGACCGCCTGGCCGGAGCGTGGGAGCCGCAGGACTTCGTAAAACCGTCCCGTCGCACTTTGGGCGCCGGGGCTCCCGGCGGCAACTCCTGCCGCGTAGTGGGCGCCCGAGGCGTCTTCCGGCGACGGTTCGCTCTGGAAAACGCGCTGCGTCGTGCGTTCGTCGTCGTCGCGGAGGGGAACGGCACGGCGGGTGCGTTGAAGCGGTTCGACCCGGTCGCCGATCGGGCGACTGATCCCTCCAAGGACGTGCGTGATGAAAACCCTCTTCGCGGCCGCCGCGGCCGGCCTGCTGGCGTTCGATTCCGCGGCCCCGCCGCCGCTCTCCGCCCAGTCATTGCCGGCTCAAACGCAGTCGGCGCCCGCCGAGCCGTTCTACGACGACTTCGGCGCCGACCCGTTCGGCGCCGGCCCCGCAGACCCGTTCTCATTCGACCCGGTCCCGCTCGACCCGGCCGACGGCCCGTGGTTCAACGATCGGCGCCCCGAGGACGGCGCCGCCGGGCGTCCCCGCCGGGAGCGGCGAGAGGGCGGCGGGGCCGAACCGGCGCCGGCCGACCGCGGTTGCTGGGGCGTGCCCGGGCAACGCGGGGTTCGTCGCGAGCGCTCCCGGCCGGACATCCTTGATCCGCAGTTTGAGGCGACCCGCGACGGGCGGCGGCCCGCGCTGCCGATCTCCGGCCGCCGCACACGGCCGGCGGACGACTTCGGCGGGCGCCCCGGCGACGCGGCACGGCGGTCCCGGGATCTTCCGCAGCGGGAGCCGCGGACCGATCCGACGCCCCGCCCGGACCTCGCGGCGGACTTCGATCCGTCCTTCGACCCCGCGGAGCCCTGGCTCCGAGACGAGACGGCTCTCCCGTCGCGGCGGATTCGCTAATTGGACGGCGTCCCGGCGGCCGGTTTCCCCGGCCGTTTGCGGACGGGGTTCGGCTCAGCGGGCGCCGGCGGGGGCGGGCAGTTCGAGCCGGCAGCAGCCGAGGTTCAGGTGGTCGGCGTCGGCGGCGGGGAGCAGGTCGGCGGGGAGGGAATAGACCACCTTCCGCCCGGCCTTCTTGCGGTCCACCAGCGCCGCGTGGGCGAGCACCTGAAGGTGATGGGAGGTTGTGACCACGGGCAGGCGGAGGGCCGCGGCGATCTCGCTGACGTTCGCCGGCCCGTCGCGGAGCAGGTCCACGATTCGCAGCCGCGTCGGCTCCCCGAGGGCCTTCAGCTTCTCCGAACACACCTCGCTCTGCAGCCGATCCCCCGGCGGCGGAGGATCCTCAGGGGGGCGTGCGTCCGCGGTCGGCATGGCCGCAGTCTACCCCGCGTCCGGCGACCGGGCGAGCGGCGGTCCGACCGATCGCCGCGGCCCGACGGCCCGCCGCTCACTCCCTCAGCGTGCCCCGGCGCCGGCCGCGACGGGGGCCTCCTGCGGGGCTGCGGAGCCCGCCGCCACGGCGCCGGTCGCCGGCGGGGAGGCGGGGGCGTCCAGGTCCGCGGCGGACTTCTCGGGATCGGGCCGGCGGCCGCGGGCCCATTCGTCCAACCGCTGGAACAGCACGTAAAACACCGGCACGAAGAACACCGCCAGCACCGTGGCGGCGAGCATCCCGCCGAACACCGCCGTGCCCAGCGCCTGCCGGCCCGCGGCGCCGGCGCCCTCGGCCAGCACCAGCGGCACCACGCCCAGGATAAAGGCGAAGCTGGTCATCACGATCGGCCGGAACCGCATCTGGGCGGCCTTCACCGCGGCGCCGAGGATCGTTTCCCCCTCCGCCCGCAGGTCCCGGGCGAACTCCACCACGAGGATCGCGTTCTTCGACGCCAAGGCGATAATGAGCAGGATCCCCACCTGGGTGAAGATGTTCACGTCCTGCCCCCGCACCGCCACGGCGGCGACCGCCCCCAGCAGCCCCAGCGGGACCACCAGCACGACCGCGATCGGCAGGATCCAACTTTCGTACTGGGCCGCGAGCACTAAATACACCAGCAGCACGGCGAAGCCGAACACGAAGAAGGCCTCGTTGCCGACGCGTTTCTCCTGGAAGGACATCCCCGTCCACTCGTAGCCCATGCTGGCCGGGAGGGTGCCCTCGGCGATCTGCTCCATCAATTCCAAGGCGTCGCCCGTGCTGGCGCCCGGCGCCGCGGAGCCGCTGACGGAGGCCGTCGGGTAGAGGTTATATCGTTTGACGACCTGCGGCCCGAAGCTGCGGCGAACGGTCGCCAGGGTGCCCAGCGGGACCATCTCGCCGTCGGCGTTCCGCACCTCCAGGCGTTCGATATCCTTCGGGTCGGCCCGGTCGGCGGCTTCGGCTTGCACGCGGACCTGATAAACCCGGCCGAATTTTTCGAAGTCGTTCACGTAGGCGGAGCCGAGGTAGGCCTGCAACGTGCCGAACACGTCCGCCAGCGGGACGCCCAGCGTTTTGGCCTTTACGCGGTCCACGTCCACGGAGAGCTGCGGCACGCCGGGGCGGAACGCGGTGTTCACCCCGGCAAGATTCGCCTGCGAGTTGGCGGCGGCGACGACCTCCTGGGCCACCTGTCCGAGCTCCGCCAGGCCGACGTTCCCGCGGTCCTCCAATTGGAGTTCAAAACCGCCCCGGAACCCGATGCCCTGAATCGCCGGCGGGGGGAAGGCGAAGATCGTCGCCTCGCGGATCCCGGCGAGCCGGCCGGCGACGCTGCCGAGGATCACGTCCTGCGTGAGCCCCTTCTCGTAGCGTTCCTCCCAGGGTTCGAAGGTGAAGAAGATCGTGCCGGAGTTCGGGGCGCTGCTGCCCTCGACCAGCGACAGGCCGCCGATCGTGATCCAGTCCGCCACGCCGGGGGTGTCGGCAAGGATTTCGTCGACCTGGCTCAGCACCGCCGCGGTCCGCTCCTGGGAGGCGGCGTCCGGCAGTTGCACGCTGGCCAGCGCGTAGCCCTGATCCTCCGTCGGGAAGAAGCCGGTCGGCTGCTGGAGATACAGCCACGCCGTCCCGGCCACCAGCAGCGCGAAGACCCCCGAGGTGAGCCAGAGGTGCCGCACCAGGCGTTTCGTGATCACGACGTAAACCCGCTCGAACCAGCCGTAGACGGCGTCGAACCAGCGCCAGAGGAACAGCTTTTTGCGGTTCGGGTCCAGCGGGCGCAGCCACAGGGCGCTCTGGGTGGGCTTCAGCGTGACGGCGTTAATGGCGCTCAGCAGCGCCGTCGCGGCGATCGTCAGGGCGAACTGTTGATAAAGCTGCCCGGTAATCCCGCCCAGCAGCGACGCGGGAATAAAGACCGCCAACAGCACCAGCGTGATGCCGATAATCGGCCCGGTCACCTCGCTCATCGCCCGGATCGTCGCCTCCTTGGGGGACTCGCCGCGTTCGATGTGGTGCACGACGTTCTCCACCACGACGATCGCGTCGTCGATCACGATGCCGATGGCGAGAATTAATCCGAACAGCGTCAGCGTGTTGATGGTGAAGCCCAGCGCGTACATCGCCGCGAACGCGCCGACGATCGTTACCGGGACCGTCGTCGCCGGGATCAGCACGGCCCGCCAGTCCTGCAGAAAGGCCATGATGACGATCAGCACGAGCACGCCGGCCTCGAACAACGTCATATAGACCTCGTGGATCGAGGCGTCGACGAACAGCGTGGTGTCCAGCGGCACGTCGTAGGAGATGCCCTCCGGGAACTTCTCGGACAGTTCGTCCATCACCGCTTTGACGTCCTCGGCGACCTGCAGCGCGTTCGCCCCGGGCAACTGATAGATGCCCACGTTGGCGTTCTGCCGGCCCTGTTTCTCGGTGAACTGGTCGTAGGACTGACTGCCCAGTTCGACCCGGGCGACGTCCTTGAGGTAGACCAGTCGGCCCTCCTCGGCGGTTTTGAGGATGACGTTTTCGAACTGCTCGGCTTCGCTCAGCCGGCCCATCGCCGTGACGGTGTATTGGAAGGACTCCCCGGAGGGCGCCGGCGGCTGGCCGATCTGGCCGGCGGCGACCTGCACGTTCTGCTCGCTGAGGGCGGCGATCACGTCCTGGGCGGTCATGTCCCGCGCCTTGAGCTTCTGCGGATCCAGCCAGACCCGCATGCTGTAGTTCGCGGTGCCGAACACCGTGACCTCGCCCACGCCCTTCACCCGGCTCAGTTCGTCCCGCAGCCGCAGGTTGGCGTAGTTCGCCAGGAACAGCGAGTCGTACTCCGGGTCCTCGCTGATTAAAGAAAGCACCAGCAGAATGCTGCTGGACTGCTTTTTGACCGTCACGCCCTGCCGGCGGACCTCCTCCGGCAGGCCCGGCTCCGCGATGGCGACGCGGTTTTGCACGAGCACCTGGGCCTGGTCGAGGTCGGTGCCGATCTCGAACGTGACCGTCAGCGTATAAGACCCGTCGCCGGAGCTGGTGGAGGACATATAGAGCATGTCCTGCACCCCGTTGACCTGCTGTTCGATCGGGGAGGCGACCGTGCTGGCGAGCGTGGCGGCGTTGGCGCCGGGATAGACCGCCTGCACCCGGATCGTGGGCGGGGTGATCTGGGGGTACTGCTCGATCGGCAGGACCCACAGCGCCACCGCCCCGACCAACGTCATGACCACCGCGGTCACGTTGGAGAGGACGGGGTGTTCGATAAAAAACTTGGCGAACATGACGCGTGATGAAAGAAGATGCGGCGCCGGCCTCGTCGGCCCGCCGGGGGGCGTGCGTGCAGGGGGCCGGGCTCAGCCGTCCGCAGAGCCGGCGGCGACGGGGGCCGCGTCGGGATCGGCGGCGGTCGCGTCGGCCTCGACGGAGTTCGCCTCGAACGCCGCGTCGTCCCCGACCTCCGCGGCGGGCGCCGGCCGGACGACCTCGGCCGGCGCGTCGTCGGCGGGCGGTTCGTCCGCCGGTTGTTCCTCGGCCGGTTGTTGCTCGGCCGGCTGGTCGTCGGCGACCTGGAAGGCGCCGGTGGCGGCCTCCGGGTTGGGGGTCATCTCGCCGGGTTCGGGGGCGACCTCGGCGCCCGGGCGGGCCCGTTGCAGGCCGTTCACCACCACGCGGTCGCTGGGGTTCAGGCCGCTTTCGATCACCCGCAGGCCGGCGTCGGCGGGGCCGACGGTCACGGGGCGGTATTGCACCGTGTTCTTGTCGTCGACGACCAGCAGGTAGTCGCCGCGCTGGTCGGCGGAGATCGCCCGCTCCTCGACCAACAACCGGGGCCGCGGCTCGCCCACCGCCGCCCGGATGCGAACGAACAGGCCGGGGATGAGCCGTTGTTCGTCGTTGTCGAACTCCGCCCGTCGCACCGTGGTGCCGGTGGAGGGGTCGACGCCGAACTCCCGGAAATCGAGCGTGCCCACGAAGGCGAAATCGCCGCTCTCGCCCAGCGCCGCCTCGATCGTCGGCGGGTCGGCGTCGCTGATCTTCAGCGTGCCCTGGCGGTTCATCTCCAGGAAACGCAGCAGGTCGGCTTCGCTGAGGGTGAAGTAGACGTGGATCGGGTCCACCGCTTCGACCCGGGCCAGCAGGGTTTGCTCCGGCTGGACGAGGTTGCCGACGTCCACCTGCCGCCGGCCGATCCGGCCGTCGATGGGAGCTTTGATGTCGGTGTACTCAAGGTTCAACTCGGCGGTCGCCACGTCGGCCCGGGCCGCCTGGACGTTCGCCTCCGCGGTGCTGACGGCGGCTTCGGCGGCGGCCTCGGCGGCGTCGGCGGCGGCGACCTCGGCGGCGGCCTCCTGCCGAGTCGCGGCGGCGGTTTCCAGGTCCGCCTCCGTATTCGCCCCGCGTTCCCGCAGTTGGCGGGCCCGGCGGAACTGCCGGTCCGCCAGCGCCAGCGCCGCGGTCGTCACCGCTTTGCGGGCGCTCGCCTCCGGGACGGCGGCCTTGGCCTCGGCGACGGCGGCCTCGGCGGACTTCAACTTGGCCGTCGCCTGGGCCAGGGCGGCTTCGAAGGGCCGTTTGTCGAGGGTGAACAGCTTCTCGCCCCGCTCGACGATCGCCCCGTCCTTGAAGTGGATCTCCTCCAGATAGCCGCCCACCCGGGCCCGCAGGTGGACCGACGCCGCCGCCCGGGTGTTGCCGGTGGTACTGAAATATTCAGTGACGTCCCGCTCCAGCGGCGTCGCCACCGTGACGGCTGGGGGCGGGGGCGGGACGAACTCGTTCTCGCGTCCGCAGCCGATCGCGGTCACGCAGAGCAGCGGCCACACGACCGACCGCAGGCCGGAACCGCGAACGGGGGGCGGGACCGGGGCGGTCGTCGGACGAGACATGGACTCCGGGGCGGCGGGACGCGGAAAACGACGGAGCGGACGGCTCACTCCAGCACTGTAGGGGGCCCCCCCCGTTCGGCGAGCGCCCCCGATTCCTGTCCCCGTCGCGGCTCCCGCTACCGGGCGTGCTCTTTCCAGCGGAGAATGCGGAGACCGCCGCCGGGCTCCAGATATTCGTAGGCCCCCAGTTCGCAGCGGCCGAAGCTGGGCCGGGCGGCGCCGGTCAGGTCGGCGGCGACCGGGGCGCTCAGCGTCCGGCCGGCGTTGATCGCCGGGGAGCCGGCGGCCAACCGCAGATCGCCGGCCGCCCGGTCGCGGAACCGCGGGTCGGTCAGCAGGTCGTTCGGCCCGGGGACGACGCCCCCGGCGGGCGTGGGGGCGTGCAGCAGAACGTGGTCGAGCGTCAGCGTTCCCGCCTCCCGGCGAACGCCGTGCGACCCGCCGACGAACACGCTGTTGACGGCCGTCGCCGTCCCCCCGGCGACGTGCAGGCCGGCGTCGGCGGCGTCGACCGTCACATGCCGCAGCGTCGTGGCGCACGCCGCCCCGGTGCGGACGCCGCACGGCACGCCCAGGGCGAGGAAGTTCGTCACGGAGGCCCGGAACGGCCCGTCCGGGTCCGGTCCGGCGCCGCCGTCGTGGACGCGCAGCCCGTCGGCGGGGCCGAACGCCGCCGCACAGCGGTCCACGGTCGCCTCGGCGCAGCGGGCCAGGGAGAACCCGGGCAGGACCTCCGCCGTGCCGAACCCCTCCACGGTGCAGTCTTCCAGGGCCGCGTCCGTTTCGGACAGGTCGAACCCGGCGCCGCCGACGGACGCGGCCGTGCAGCCTTGGAACGCGGCGAACCCGGAGAGGGTTCGGAACCCGTCCCCCTGACAGCCCGCGGCGACGCAGTCGGTGCAGATCGCCGTCACGCCGCCGGCGATCGACAGCCCGTCCCCCGCCGCGTCCAGCGTCGTGCAGCGGAGCAACGCCGCGGTTCCCCCGAACGCCGGGTCCGCGGCGAGGTGGAAGCCGTCGCCGCCGGCGGCCTCCACCGTGCAATCCGTCAGGGCGGCGTCGAACGGCGCCCCCGGCGCCCCGACCAGCAGCAGGGCGTCGGCGGTCCGCGAGGCGAACGTGCAGCCCGTCAACATCGCCGGGCCGGCAGTGTGCAGGGCGAGGGCCTCGTCCCGGCTGATCAGGCGGCAATTCGACAGGGCGACGGGGTGCGTCCCCGCGGCGACCGCGACGGCCCGGCGATTCGTTTCGTTCGTCCAGTCAGCGATCGTCGCCGCCCCGTCGGCGACGGACAGCGCCGTGCCGCAGCGCTCCACCGACAGGTTCATCGCCCCGGAAACCGTCGCGTCCCGCCCCCGCACGTCCACGCCGTACGCGCAGCCGGAGATTGCCAGGTCCGTGTGCAGCGCCGGGTCGAGCGGGCAACGATCAAGGTACAGCCCGATTCCCGTCGTCCCGACGGCGTACCCGTCGGAGTCCACCGCCGCCGTTCGGGCGACCGTGAGGCGGCGGAGTTCGAGTTCGCCCACCCCCGCCGCGGCGTCGGCCCCGCGGCGATAGCCCAAGCCGGTCCCGCAGTCGAGCGCCGTGAAGTCGAACGCCGCGACCGGCCGGGGCGCCGTCTGGCCGGGGGCGCGTTCGAGATACAGCCCGTAGTTCGCACAGCCGTTCGCCGTGCAGTCTTCCAGCGTGGCGTCGAGGGGGGAGAGGACCTCGAAGCCGACGGCGGCGTCGTTCACGGTCGCCCGGCGCCAGCGGGCGCGGCCGCCGACGGCGATCAGCCCACGGCCGCCCGCCGCGGCGCCCGGGCCGACGACCGTCACCCCCGCGGCCCCGCCGTCGACGGTCCAGTCGGCGCCGTCGCCGATCACGCCGACGTGATTGCCCGCGAACGTGAGGCCGTCCGTCGCCGTCCAGTTCCACGACCCGCCCCGCAGGTCCAGCGCCGCCCCGCCGCAGTTCCGGAAGGCGGAGGTGCGCAGGTCCGGATCGCTCGCGTCCCGCACCCGCAGCCCGACCTGGCCCCGTTCGAAGTCGCAGCCGCTCACGGCGACGGCCGCGGCGTGCAGGTCCGCCCCGGCGCCCTGATCGGCGGGGCTGCCGTTGTCGAGGAACCGGCCGTCCCGCAGCGCCACGGCGCCGCCGTTCTCCACGAGCAGCCCCGTCTCCGCGTTCGCCAGCGTCGCGTTGCGAAGGATGACCGACTCGACGTGGTCGGTCTTCACGTGGATCCCGTTGTCGGTCCAGTCGGCGCCGTCCACCGTCAGGGTTTGGGCGAGCTCGGGGTCGCCGTCCCAGGCGAGGCCGATCGCATTGCCGGAGGCCAGCGTCCTGTCGGCGGCGTCCAGCGTGAAGGCGGGCGCCGTCGACGCCACGCGGAGGGCGGCGTTCGTGTGGCCCGTGATCGTCACCCCGTCCAGCGTGAGGTCCGCCCAACCGTGGGAGAGTCCCACCACGCCGTCGCGAATTGCGGTCTCCCGCA
>NZ_JBINJD010000280.1:0-2770 GCF_043951915.1 Alienimonas sp. DA493
GGACCCTCGAAGGGTCCGGGACGCGGCGATCATGACGGATCAGGAACTCTCAATGCACCTCAGTGCACCCGCATGCCGGGCTGGGCGCCGTCGTCGGCGGCGAGGATGTAGATGTCCGGCTCGCCGGCCCCGGCGGCCAGCACCATGCCCTCGCTCACGCCGAACCGCATCTTCCGCGGCTTCAGGTTCGCGCAGCAGATCACCTTCCGGCCCAGCAGGCTCTCCGGCGAGTAGACCTTCTTCATTCCTGCGAACACCTGTCGCGTGTGGTCGCCGCCCAGGCCCAGCTTGAGCTTGAGCAGCTTGTCCGCCCCCTCGACGGCCTCGCTCTCCAGCACCTCGGCGACCCGCAGGTCCACCTTCAGGAAGTCGTCGATCGTGCACTCCTCGGCGAGCGGCTCGTCGGCGATGTAGTCCTTGCCGCCCGCGGCCGGCGTCTCGGCGATCTCCGCCTCGGCGTGTTCGGCCTTCGATTCCTCGACCATTTGACTCACCTTCGCCCGGTCGACCCGGGTCAGCATGTGTTTGAATTTGGAAACCGGCGTCCCCGTCAGCGGCACGGTCGCCGCCTCCCAGGACGAACATTCGCAGTGGAGTAACGCCTCCGTCTTCGCCGCCAACTCCGGCAGCACGGGGGCCAGATAGACCGCGACCTGACGGAACAGGTTCAGGGCGACGGTGCAGACGTCCCGCAGTTCGTCGGCCCGGGCAGGGTCCTTGTTCATCGCCCAAGGCTCGGCCCGTTCGACGTAGCCGTTCGCCGCTGTGGCCAAGGCCAGAACCTCGCGCGTGACCGCGGCGAAGTCGCCCGCTTCGTACAGGTCCGCCAACAGATCGGCCTTGGCGGCCCCCGCGGCGAACAGGCCGCCGTCGTCGGGGTAGGTCTCGCTCAGCCCCGTCGGCTTGGCGAACCGGGCCGTGCGGCTGGCGAGGTTCACGATCGTGTTCACCAGATCCGAATCGACCCGGTCGGCGAAGTCGGTCAGGTTCAGATCGAAGTCGTCCCACCGCGGCGTCAGCTTCGTGGCGAAGTAGTACCGCAGGTAGCTGGGATCGAGGTGCTCCGCGTACTTCGCCGCCCGAATGAAGGTCCCGCGCCGCTTGCTCATCTTCGCCCCGTCCACGGTGAGGAAGCCGTGCACGTGAATGCGGTCCGGCAGCTTCATCCCCGCCGTTTTGAGCATCGCCGGCCAGAACAGGCAGTGGAAATAGGTGATGTCCCGGCCGATGAAGTGGTGCAGCTCGCTGGAAGCGTCGGCGCCCCACCAGTCGTCGAAGTTCTCCCCGCGGGCTTCGCACCACTCTAGCGTGCTGGCCGCGTAGCCGATCGGAGCGTCGAACCAGACGAACCAGAACTGCCCCGGGTGACCGGGGATCTCGAACCCGAAGTAGGCCGCCGGGCGGGAGACGTCCCAGTCCCGCAGTTCTTTGGGATCGGACGCGTCGCCGAGGAACTGCCCCTTCAGGTAGTTCGCCACCTCCGGCGGCACGGCCCCGCCCTCCACGAACTCGCGCAGGAACTCGTGCAGCGGTTCGATGGTGACGAACAGGTGCGACGCCTCCCGCACCTCCGGCGTGGTCCCGGAGAGGGTGGAGACCGGGTCGATCAGGTCCGTCGGCTCGAACGCCGCCCCGCACACCTCGCAACTGTCCCCCAACTGGTCCGCCGATTGGCAGTTCGGGCAGGCGCCCTTGACGAACCGGTCCGCCAGAAAGGTGCCCTCCGTGGGGTCGTACAACTGGGAGACGGTCCGTTCCTCGACCCGACCGGCCGCGGTCAGCGCGCCCCAGACGCGCTCGCAGAGGGTGCGGTTGGCCTCCGAGTTCGTGCTGCCGTAGTGGTCGAATTCCACGCCGAACTTGGCGAAGTCCGCGAGGTGCTCCTCCCGCACCCCGGCGACGAACGCTTCCTCCGTCACCCCGGCCCGGCGAGCGGAGATCATCACGCTGGTGCCGTGGGTGTCGTCGGCACAGACGTAAACCGTGCGGTGTCCCCGCATCCGCTGGTACCGCACCCAGATGTCGGTTTGCAGGTACTCGACGAGGTGCCCGATGTGGATCGGCCCGTTCGCGTACGGCAGCGCGCTGGTCACCAGGATCCGACGGGAAGCGGTCGGCGAAGCGGTCTCGGCGGCGGCCATGAGCGAACGGTGCGAGGAACGGCGGTCCGTCCCCCCCGACGCCGACGACGCCTCGTCGCCTGCCGCGCGGGGAGGAAGGCGCAACCCTACCCGTCCTGCCGCGACGCTTCGAGGACAGGCAGATCGCAGCCCGGAACGGAGATTCCGAAAAAACGCGCGGCCGGACCGTTGACCTCCCGATTTCCGCGAGTACTATCCCCCTCGCCCAACGGGGCGGAGAGGCCGCGGGACGCGAAAGCGACCGCCGCGGAGCCGCCGCCCTCCGGGCCGCCCGGCCGACCAACGTTCGACCGGGCCCCTCTTTGACAATTCGATTTAGGTAGTCTACGACGCTTGAGTCGTTCTCCAGCGGAGAGCGAACTCAAGCACCTGTAACCAGACAGTTTCGAGCGAACCGTGCATCACGGTTCGTGCCGGACCATACGGATCCGATGACGCGAGCGCGGCGGCCGCCGACGGCTCTCCTTCGTGGGAGGGTTTGATCGACGGGCGCGGCGGATCAAACACCCGAGTTTCGCCGGAAGCTTGCTTCCGGCACCAAGTCACTTGAAGGGTTTGATCCTGGCTCAGAATGAACGCTGGTGGCGTGGATTAGGCATGCAAGTCGTGCGGCGACGAGCCCTTCGGGG
>NZ_JBINJD010000281.1:0-2659 GCF_043951915.1 Alienimonas sp. DA493
CGAGGCCGAGGCCGCGCCGGGCGGCCTCGCCTGGGAAAAGCCGCCGTGCGGGGAGGGGGCGGACGGCGGAACGCCGTGCCGCTGGGCGGCGTTGCCGTACGGGGAGCCTTGGCGGACGAGCGGCGGGCCGACGCGGCGGGGGACGCTGCTGATCCGCGAGGGCGGGGGAGCGGGGCGGACGTACTTCCTCTCCGAGCCGCCGGAGGGGACGCGGATGTCTGAGTTGGCGGCGGTCGCCGGCGGGGTCGGGGCGCTGCGGGCCTGCTTGCGGGAGGCCCGGCGGGACGCGGACCTGGAAGGGTACGAGGTGCGGAGCTGGGACGGCTGGTATCGGCACGTGACGCTGTCGATGCTCGCCCACGCCGCGTTGACGGCGGCCCGGGCACAGGATGCGTCCGCTTGAAGGAGGTGAGAAGATTCCAAGCCGGCGGACCACGCCGAGGATCGCAGGACCTCAAAAGCCTGAGGCAGAACCGAACAGCGACCCTTCCTGAAGGATCGCACATGATACTCCTCGCTCTATCACGGCAATCGAGGGACGCGGAACAGTGGCCGGGTAGATCAACTCGACGATCTCCAGTGCTAGCAACCGCTCAGCCAGCAGCTTCATCGTCCAGCGAACCCGAACGTCCTGGCTCGGCAAACGGACGACCACGGTCAGCCGGGCCTCCTCCGCCCCTGCCAGCTTGCGGCGCTGCTGGCTGGTCGGCTGTTTGCGGTGCAGCGTTGAGTCGAGTCCGGCCCGCGCCGGGGAACCGTTGCCGCACCCGCCCCTCGGTCGTCGCGGAGCAGCCGAGCCCCCGACCGAACAGAAGGTCGCTGGCGGCGTTGAAGCCTGGGGCGTCCGCCTTCAGCAGAATGCGACGCCACATGAAGGGGCAGGCCAGGTGTGCTTCTGCGAATGAGGCGGTGAAGGGGCCGCCTTCTACTTGCCGGAGACGCAAACCGCGACGTCCACGTACGGACCCATGCACCACGCTCCGCGAGGATTCGCGGTGGGGAATGTGCGGGAGATGAGACCAGCCGTGACCATCCACCAATTGGCTCAACTCAAGGCAGGGGCGTCATGCCCGGACAGCTATCTTGCAACGGACCGGCAATGCTTCTCTTCACGTGTCCACCGCACTCGAGGCACTCGAGTTGGGTCGATTTCGACGTAACTCCTTCCGCATCGGTCGAGCGTAACGCTGCGTGACGTCTCGCGGCACGTACCCTAAACTCCCCCTCCTCGAGGGCATCCCCTCGGAGACGCGTTCGACTTATCAGGGAATGGAATAGTAGATCCGGGAACGGCCCTGTTCCGACCGCGTAGAAGCGACGCAAGTCCTACCTCACCGTATCGCTCCGCCCTCAGGAGGGGCCGGCCGCGCGCCGACGCCGTCGACCGCGGGCGTGAGGCCGCGGAAACCTCGCGCAGCTCCTCTGGCGAGGGCAGCTTCGCGTGTCCACCCAGCGCTACCTCTGTGACAACGCGGCAGGACGCCGCCCCAGGGGCGAAACCCCCGGCGGGCCTCCCGACGCCTGAAAGGGCCTCTGTTCGGGTCTCGATACGGATCCGGACGGGCCGTGCCGGCAGACGACCAACGGACGCTCCTCGACGACCCCGTTCCCCCAATTTCGGGGCGAAGCGCCGACTCTTGCGCTTCGTCTCTTCGGCGGGGGACGTCGGGGGCGAGGACGTCGCCGCCTGCGGAAGAACTGCATGACGTTCCACGAGGAGGACTTTAAAGACGGAGGGGAGGCCCGCCGCCGGGACCGCGAACTCGCCGCGGTCGCCGAACGGATCGCCCGCTGGGAGCTGCGGGAGCGGGCCGGACGATATCTGCATGCCCTGACCGCCGTTTGGAGGCGTGGGAACGGTCGGCCGTTGGCCGCGGCCGCCGGGGAGCCGACGCCGACCAACGTGCAGCGGTTCTCCGGACGAGCGAGGCGGAACGCCCACTCCGTCCGCGGCGACCTGCGGGGCTACGTTGTCGATCGGCTGGCCGTGCCTGGGGAGGCCGGCCGATCAGTATTGATCGCCGGCGT
The DNA here is from genome assembly GCF_043951915.1 of Alienimonas sp. DA493. NCBI lineage: Bacteria > Pseudomonadati > Planctomycetota > Planctomycetia > Planctomycetales > Planctomycetaceae > Alienimonas > Alienimonas sp. DA493. The sequence continues at coordinate 2,029 of NZ_JBINJD010000281.1, forward strand.
CGCCCGGTGACCGAAGAAGTGCGCGAAATCCGCCGGCGTGACGGAGGTCCGGGTCGGGAACCGGACGGCGAACTGCCAGACCGCCGTGTTTCTGCCGCTCCCGACGCCCTTCGGCTGCAGCCTGATCCATCGGACTCTGCTCCTGCCGACGGAGTCGGCGCGGGGCCCGGTCCGCCCCGCGACCGCCGGCGCCCCAAGCGCGCTCGTCTACGTGAGCGCCTAAGTCCTCGAACTCGCGGGTCCGGCCTACGCAGCCGTCGCGATGATCCGCCGGGCCCTGGACGCTGCTGGCATGCCCTGCGGCGGATTGCGACCGACGCGGCCTGCGGCGACGCGCGACGGCGGAACGCCCTGGACATCCGCCCGCGGACTACGTGCTCCCGGCTCCCGCGAGGCAACCCCTGTTCTTGCTCCGTAGCGGCTGGGTGCGGGCCGGGACTACGCGACCGAGGCCGAGGCGGCCCCGGTCGGTGTGCCCTGGAAGGAACTGTCGTGCGAGGACGAGTCGGACGGGGAGGCGCCGTGCCGCTAGTGGATCATTGCAGCTCGATCGTCGGGTAGAGCGAGCGGAGTTTAATCCGCGCCTCGGCGGTCGTGAACTGCCACCGCACGCCGACCTGTGCGGCGTTCC
>NZ_JBINJD010000282.1:0-2625 GCF_043951915.1 Alienimonas sp. DA493
CGGGACGAGGTGCCCCGGCTCGAAGCCGTCCCGCCGCAGCAGATGGTCCGGCAGGCGCCCGCCGCGGCGGCGCCGGTCGCGTCCCGCTCAATTCCCGTTTCCGCCGAGGTCGAGGTCGGCCGGGTGACGGTCGCCTCGCCCGCCGCCGCCTCGCGGCCCCAACCCAGATATGTGGCGCCGCGGACGGTCCAGGCCGCCCCGGCGGAACCGACGCTGGTGCGGGCGCCCGCTCCCCCGGCGTCGGCGACGGCGGACGATCTGGAGTTCTTCCCGGAACAGTCCGAGGCCGAGGCGGACGGCCGCTTCGTCCCGCCCCGCCAGGTCGCCGTGCAGGAACCGACCGCGGAGCCGGAGACCCCGAGCCTCGCCCCGCTGCCGGCCCCGCCGCAACCCGCCCCGGCCCGACCGGTTCGGAGCGAACCGGTCCGCGTGGCCGCCGCCCCGACGCCTCGCCCCGCCGCCCCCGCCGCCGTGCGGGAAGCCCCGACGCCGGTCGAAGAGCCGGCCGCGGAAGACGACGGCACCCCGTTCACCGGACTGTCGCTCGCCGCGACGGAACCCGAGTTCTTCGAAGAGCCGCCCGCCCCCGCCGCGGCGCCGGAGGTCGCGACCGAACCGGAACGCCGCGTCGGCGCCCCGACTGCGGAAGACGGATTCGACCTTGCCCAGTCCCCGGGCGAAGAGGAGGAAGCCGGCTGGGACCTGACGGTCGCCGCGAAGGCCCCGGCCGCCGCGGCGCCCGCCCCGGTCGAGGAGGCCGCCGTGCCGGAGGCGTCCGCCGAACCGGAGGCGTCCACGACCGTCGCCGCCGCCCCGGCGCAGGCGCCGACCGCCGCCGCCGACGCGCCGGCCGCCCCGAAATCTCAGCCGACGGCGCCCGGCCGGCCGGATCCGACCAAGCTGCTGGAGAAACTCGCCGCCCGGGCGGACCGCTCGCTGCTGATGGGCTTCTGCCCGGTGACGCTGCGGGACGAACGGGACCTCGCCGAGGGCGACGATCGCTTCACCGCGGAGTTCGAGGGAGTCACCTACCGGTTCGCCTCCGCCGAAGCCCGGGTGAAGTTCGTCGCCGACCCGGCCCGCTACGCCCCGGCGGCCGGCGGGCGGGACCTCGTGATCGCCTCCACCGGCTGGGGCGAGACGGTCGGCAGCCTGGCCCACGCCGCCTGGTACAAGGGCCGGCTGTACCTGTTCGCCTCCCGCGAATCGATGCGGCGGTTCGTCGCCAACCCCCGCGACTACCTCGACGGCTGAGCCGGGAGCCAGATCGGCTACAGTGCGGGCATGACCGCCCGCGTCCTGTCCGCCGCCGACCCCGCCGCGATCGGCGAGGCGGCGGCGGTTCTGCGTGGGGGCGGGCTGGTCGCGTTCGGCACCGAGACCGTCTACGGGCTGGGGGCGAACGCCCTCGATCCGGTCGCCGTGGCGAAGGTTTTTGCGGCGAAGGGCCGGCCGCGGTTCGACCCGCTGATCGTGCACCTGCCCGGCGGGGACGACGCCCCGGGGCTCTCGGCCGTCGTGGCGGACCTTCCGGCGGACGCCGGCCGACTGGCGGAGCGGTTCTGGCCGGGCCCGCTGACGCTCGTGCTGCCCAAAGCGGCCGCCGTGCCGGACCTCGTCACCGCCGGGCTCGCCTCCGTTGCGGTGCGGGTGCCGGCGAGCGAACCGGCCCGAGCCCTGCTGCGGGCGGCCGGCGTGCCGGTCGCGGCCCCCAGCGCCAACCGCTTCGGCGGCATCAGTCCCACCACCGCCGCCCACGTCGCGGAGGGGTTGGGCGAGGCGGTGGACCTCATTCTCGACGCCGGCCCCTGCCGGGTGGGGATCGAATCGACGGTCGTCGGGTTCGAGACGGACGCGAACGGCGAGCGACGCCCGGTCGTGCTCCGCCCCGGGGCCGTGACGGCGGAGGCCCTGAGCGACGCCGTCGGTCGGCCGATTGAGGTGCGAACCGGCAACGCCGACCCGGGGGCGGCCCAGACGTCGCCCGGTTCCCTCTCGCGGCACTACGCCCCGCGGACGCCGCTGACGGTGACGGCCGATCCCGCCGAAGTCGCCGCGCCGGCGGAGTGCGGCCTGTTGGCGTTCATCCCGCCGGCGGCCCCGGAGCGGTTCGCCGTCTGCGAGACGCTCTCGGCGACGGGCGACCTGACGGAAGCCGCGGCCGGTTTTTACGCGGCCCTACGCCGTCTGGACGCCCTCGGCCTGCCGCGGCTGGCGGCGGTCCGATTTCCGAACGAGGGGCTCGGCGCCGCCCTCAACGACCGCCTCCGCCGAGCCGCGGCGGGGTCGGAGGGCGGGCGGGACCTGTCGGCCGGCTGAGTCCGGCGGCTTACTCCTTCCCCTGGGCCCGCATCAGGGCGACGGCGTCCCGGCGGGCCTCCTCCCACTCGCCCGCCTCGGCCCGATCGACGATGTCACTGAGCAGGTCCCGCTCCTCGGCGGTGATCTCGCCCCGGTCGAACTTCGCCGCGATCAGCTCGCGGGCCCGGGGGATCTGCTCCGGGCGTTGGAGGTCGGCCATGTTTTCCAAGGCCTCCGCCATGTCGTAGGCGGATCGGCTCACCTCCGGGTACCCGCACCCGGCGGGGACGAACAGGGCCGCCAGCAGTACCGCGACGGCCGCGG
>NZ_JBINJD010000283.1:0-2614 GCF_043951915.1 Alienimonas sp. DA493
CATCCGCTCCGCTCCTGCCCCAGCCACCCGCCGGTTCACGCAATTATTAGCCGGCCCGATCATCTGGAACGCAGCCACAAAAAGTAAGACACAAATATCACTGAAAGGAGGGTGCCGCCAATAATTGAGGCACGAATCGAGAATTGTTTAGTGGGGGAACCGGTGATCGCTGCAGTAAGGTGGACGGCGGCAGAAGTCAATCCGCCGAATGCGTGCAGCGCGAAGATCGCAATGAGAACGATCTGACCTGGTCCATCGTTGAACAAGAACCGATCTGCAGTCTCTGCGGACTGCTGCACTGGCGGCATGTCCGGATCAGTTATTGACGAGAATCCGTAGTACACGAACAGCATGCAGCCACCGATGAGGGAGGCCACAAGCGAAAACCCAGCGACTATGAGCGCGATCGACTTTGGATAACGTGACGTGTCGGTTTGACTATTTGCCGTCATGCTATCAGATCGCCGCCAGATCAAATCCGCGTGATCCCGTTGCCGGCTGATTAGTGTCTCTCCGGCACGCCGCGGGATTGCGTTCGCATACTGCCCGCATTGGGACAGACGATCGGGAATGCTCGAATGCGTGTCGTAAGATATAGCGGCCCCCGCTCACGCCGCGGTCTTCGCCGCGATCACCGCGTCCAGCTCCGCCTTGAGCTTCGGCAGGATTTCGTCGTACGGGTAGCGGCCCAGGTGCTCCTCGCCTTTTTTGAGGTTCACAAAGTTCGGGGCGCACCACAGGCCTAAATCCGCTTCGTCGGTTTCGCCGGGGCCGTTCACGCGGCAGCCCATCACGGCGATCGTCACCGCGTGCTGCTTGGCGTATTGCGTCATCTCCTTCACCGCGGCGGCGAGGTCCACGAAGGCCTCGTTCTCCACCCGGCTGCAACTCGGACAACTGATGATGTTCAGACCGTTCGAGTCGAACGCCACCACGCTGCGGACGCGGCCGTGCTTGATGTCGTCCAGAATCCCCCGACCGGCGGCGATCTCCTCGCCCTTGCGATCGTTGGGCACGGTCAGCGACACCCGGATCGTGTCGCCGATGCCGCGGCTGATGAGCTGCTCGAAGGCGATGCGGGTTTTAATCACCCCCTCCGGCGGCATGCCGGCCTCCGTCACGCCGAGGTGCAACGGCACGTCCGGCCGCTCCTGGGCGAACCGGCGGTTCACTTCAATGACGGCCGACGGATCGCTGTCCTTCAAGCTGACCACGAACCGCGTGAAGCCGATCGAGTCGAGGAAGGCGCAGTGATCGAGAGCGCTTTCCAGCATGGGCGAGAGGTCGTCGCCCTTCTCGTATTTTTCCGCCTTGGCCGGGTCGACGCTGCCGCAGTTCACGCCGACGCGCATCGCGCAATCGTGCTCCTCGGCCACGCCGGCGAGGTATTTGACCTTCTCCTGCCAGGGCTTGTCCCGCTCGTGGTGATAGAGGTGCCCGGGGTTGTAGCGCAGCTTGGCGACGTAGGGGGCGACGACCTCCGCCAGCCGATAGTTCTCCTGCAAATCGACCGACAGATTCGCCGGCGTGCCGTTCTCTTCGAGCCGGCGGGAGAGCTCTTTGAGGCCCTCGGCGTCCTTTTTGGAGTCGACGGCGACGCGGATGACGTCGGCGCCGGCCTCCTGCAGGTGGCGGACCTGGGCGAAGGTGGCGTCGACGTCCGGGGTTTTGGTGGCCGTCATGCTCTGGACGGCGATCGGGTTCCCGTCGCCGACCGTGATCGAGCCGACCCGCACCGCCCGGGTGGGGTTGCGGGGGAGCTGTTTGAGTTCGTCGCCGCCGACCTGCGCCCCGTCGTCGGGGGTGTGGGCGGCGGGCAGGACGGGGAGCGACGCGGAGCCGGAGGACACGGGGGCGAACTGCGTGGGGGGCGGGGCCGACAGGCATCTTACCGACCGCCGCCGACCGGGTTCACCCCGGCGGGCGCGGTTCAACCCGCCGGCGGGGCGGGCGCCGTCCCGTCCGGGTCGGCGAACACGCCAGCATAGACGTCCGCTAACGGCAGGGCCGCCTCGCAGCCGGTCAGTTCGACCGTCTCGCCGTCGCGGCGGGTTTCCAATTCCCACCGCGTCTGGTCGCCGGCGTCGACGCGGCGGTAGTGAATCGCCCGCGGCTCGGTCTGATCGATGACGACGTAATCCATCACCGAAGGAATCGCCAGATATTCGATCAGCTTGTCGTTGAGGTCCGTGTCCGTGGTGGTGCGACTGAGGACTTCAATCAGGACGACCGGGTTCGTCATCACCCGCCGCTCGCCGTCGACTCGCGGCTCGAACGCCGGCGGGTTGGAGGCGACGATCAGGTCCGGGTAACGGGTCCGACCGTTTGGCACGCGGACTTCCACGCACTGGTTCGTGATGCTGAAGGCGGACCGATCCAACAATTTGCCCAACAGCAGGATCAGGTTGGTGATGAGCTCGCCGTGTTCGTACGTCGCCACGCCAGGATTTCCTTGGTCGTCGTACCCCTGAACCGGCCGGACCTCGCCCAGTTCCTCGCCGTCTTCGTCGTACAGGCCGATCCCGCAGACCCATTCGTGCCGGGTCTCGCTGCGTTCCTCGAACCGTTCGAAGTCCGCCCGGTTCAGGTAGCGCCGGCCCGGCTTCCGCCGGCC
>NZ_JBINJD010000284.1:0-2608 GCF_043951915.1 Alienimonas sp. DA493
ACCGGCATGACGTCCCGCACCCCGGGCACCTCGCGGATCGTGCGGGCGTAGTCCTCCGGCAGTTTGCTGCTGGTCGGGCAGAAGCGGTTCTCCTGGAAGACGATCAGAGTGCGGTCGGCGTCCCCGCCGGCGGTCAGGCGGTCCAGGCCCTCCTGCACGGAGGCCACGAAGCAGAACACGAACAGGGCCACCGCCGCCCCGCCGGCGGTGAGGAACGTCCGCGTCCCGTGGCGCCACAGGCCTTTGAAGACGTAGGGGAGGAACTTGAGCATCGGGCGGTTTTGGTTCGGCGGGCGGGGTCGGGAACGGGGGGCGACTTCAGCCGGCGACGGCGAGCGAGCGGCCGTTGCGGGCCACGTCGGCGCCGTCGTTCAGTTCGACGATCTGTCCGCCGTCCAGCCGCAGGCGGCGGCCGGCGAGGTCCGCCACGCCGGAGTCGTGGGTGACCATCAGCAGCGTCATGCCCAGTTCTTCGTTCAGCCTGACGAGCAGCGTCTGGATCTGGCCGCTGGTCGCCGAGTCCAGGCTGCCGGTCGGCTCGTCGGCGACGACGAGGGTGGGGTTCATCACGATCGCCCGGGCGATGCCGACCCGCTGCTCCTGCCCGCCGGAGAGCTGTTTGGGCAGGTGGTCCGCCCGGTCCGTCAGGCCGACCGCCTCCAGCGCCAGTTCGACCCGCTCCCGCCGCTCGGACCGCGACAGGGGGGCCAGCAGGGTGGGCAGTTCGACGTTCTCGTAGGCCGTCAGCACCGGCACGAGGTTGTGCGTCTGAAAAATGTACCCGAGGTGGGCCGCCCGCCAGTCGGCCAACTTCGTGCCGGACATGGAGGTGATCTCCGTCCCGGCGACGGTGATCGTGCCGGCGTCCGGCGGGTCGATGCCGGCGACGGCGTTCAGCAGCGTGCTCTTGCCGGTGCCGCTGGGGCCCATCATGGAGACGAAGTCGCCCTCGTGGACGTCCAGATCGACCCCGTCCAGCGGGGTGACGGTCTCGCCGCCTTTTTTGAAAGCCTTTTTCAGGCCGCGCACTTCGACCAATGCCATCGTCTCGCCTCGTCGTCGGTGGGAATGAAGTCGGGGGGGGCGGTGAGGAAAACCTGCGGCCGGTCAGCCGTCGTCCTCGCCGGTGATCTCGATGCGGTCGCCGTCTTCGAGCCCTTCGCGGCCGCCGGCGAGCAGTTTGTCGGTGGGGCGGAGGCCGTCGGTCACCTCGACGAGGTCTTCCGTGCCGGCCTCCCCGAGCGTCACGGACCGCCGGCGGGCCAGCCCGTCCGGCCCGGCGACCCAGATCGCGGCGGCCCCGCCCTCGCCCGCCACCAGCCGGCGGGGGACGAGCAGCCGCTCGCGCTTCTCCTCGCCGACGGGCTCCTCGTCGGTCGGGGGGGCGAGGAAGGTGGCCTTGACCAGCATCTCCGGCCGCACGGCCGGGGGCGGTTCGTCTAAGGCGACCTTCACTTCCAGCGTGTTCTTCTGGACGTTCGCGGAACTGGTCGCCTCCAGCACGCGTCCGGCGATCGGGTCGTCGGCCGCGGCGGTCTCCACCGTCACCGGCTGGCCGCGGACGACCCGGGGGACGTCCTCCAGCCGCACGTCGGCCCGCACCTGCAACATCTCCGGGTCGTACAGGCTCACGACCGCGGAGCCCTCCGGGTTGGACTGCGCCTCCTGCCCGGTGACGAAGGACCCCGGCGGGGCCAGCACGGCCAGCACCCGACCGTCGGCGGGGGCCTTGAGCGTCATGCGGGCCAGCCGCAGTTCCGCCGCTTCGAGGGCCACCTCCGCCTGTCGGCGGCGGGCCTCGGCCGCCCGGACGTCCGCCCCGGCGGCGGCGACCCGATTCGATTCTTCGATCCGCAGTTCCGTCTGTTCGGCCAGCGCGTCGCGGCGGCGACGGAGGGCCTCCGCCCTCTTCGGCAGGGAGGTCCGCAGACTGCGTAACTCCGCCAGAGCGGCGGCGGCCCCGTCGGCGTCGCTCTCGGCCTGCTGAATCAAGCGGGCGGAGACCGACCCCCGGGCGGCGCGACGCCCCTCGCGGTTCTGCTCGGCGAACCGCAATCGGGCTTCGGCGGCGGAGATCTGCGACGGCAGGGCGTTCAGCTCGCCCTGCACCTCCGCCAGCGCCGCGTCGGCTTCCGCCAGCGCGGCCCGGCGGGCGAGCGGGGTGTCGAACAATTGTTTCGCCGCCGTCCGCTCCGCGTCCGCCGCGGCCACGTCGGCTTCGGCCAACCGGAGGTCGGCCTCCGCCCGCCGCACGGATAGCTCCGCGTCCGTCGGCACCAGCCGGGCGACGACCTCTCCCGCCGCCACCTCCTGCCCGGCCACGACCCGCAGCTCTTCGACGACTCCTGTGGCCAGCGCGGAGACGTACGTCGGCGTCGGCCGAGGTTCGACCCAGCCCGCCGCCTGGAACAGCGGCGTGCCGGCCCGGCGGACCTCCGCCTGCCGCACCACCACCGGGACGACCGTCACCGGCTTCGCCGCCCGCCACAGGTCGCGGGCGGCCCAGCCGGTCATGGCGAGGAACCCGCCCAGCACGACCGCCGGCAGGACCACGCGGGCCAGCAGGCGGCCGCGGCTCTGCCGCCGCTTCGGCTTCGCCGGGGCGGCG
>NZ_JBINJD010000285.1:0-2581 GCF_043951915.1 Alienimonas sp. DA493
GGGCCCGCACCTCCAGCGGCGGCTCGCCGGCCTCCACGGCGGCGAGTTGATCGTCCAGCGCCGCGGCCCAGTTGCGGCACTTCTCCCGCAATAACTCCGCGGACGCCTCCGACAGGGCGGGATGCTCGGCGAGGATCAGCACGCTGCACCCGGTGCGGAACTCCGCGATTCGCTTCGCCACCGCCGGGGCCGCCTCGGGGCGTTTGCCGAACCACTCCTCCGCCTCGTCCGCCAGTCCGTCCAGATAGGCCCGGGGCGAATCGGCCTGCGGCAGACCGTCCGGCCCGGCCCAGCCCCAGGCGATCGTCACGACCGGCTGCGGATCCACGCTCGGCAGGAACACCACCGCCGCCAGACCCAGCGCCAGGCCGACCAGACCCGACAGCCCGGCCAGCGCCAGCGACCGCCCGGAGCCCCGCCGCTCCCGCTCCGCGACCGGCGACGCCGCGACCGTCTTCTCCGGCGCCGGCTCGGCGGCGGGCAAATTGTCGTCGCGGCGGCTTCCAGCCGCCGACTCTCGACGCGGATCGTTTCTCAGACTCCCGTTCGCGGCGCTCGCGGACGGCGGCAGGATGCCGCCGCGACGGATCGTCGGGCTTGGCTCTCGTTCGGCGGACGCTTGCTCGGGGGCCGACGACTCGGGGGCCGACGAGTCGGGGGCGTCGGCGAGGCCCTCGGCGACGGCGGCGGCGACGCGTTCGGCGGCGGCGAGCAGTTCCGGGTCCTCGGCGGCGACGGCGTCCCAGTGCGGGCCGCCCTCCTCCAACACCAAGCTCCGCAGCGTGATCAGCAGCGCCGGCCGGGCCAGCAGCGCCGCGACCAGCCCCGCCGGCGCCGCCGCCACGCCCTCCTCCAGCACCGCCTCGCGGTGCGGCCCCAGGGCGGCGTTCAACTCCGACCGATCGGGCTCCGCCTCGGCGGCGGGGGTCTCGGCGGCGACCGCCCCCAGCGCTTCCAGCTCCGCGACGAGCTGATCCAACCCGCGGCCCACCAGCGCCCGGTCCAGCCACGGACCGCGGGCCGAGGGGGCGTCCGGCATCGTCTCCAGCAGGAAGGGGGTGTTCATGACGTCAGTCACGGTTCGGGCCGGCGGAAGGAGCGGCCGGGGGCGGGGGGGACGCGGGGCGGGAGAGGCAGTCGGACATCTTTTTCAGGCCGCGGGAGAAGGCGCCGTCGACGGTGCCCTTGGGCGTCGCCAGCCGGTCCGCCACCTCGTGATTCTTCAGGCCCTCCCGGTAGCGGAGGGTCAGGCAGGTGCGTTCGACCTCCGAGAGCCCGCCCAGACAACGGGTCACGGCGTCGACCGTCTCCTGCCGTTCGAGCCCCTCGTGCGGCTGGGGGGCGGGGGCGGCGGTCTCCCCGCGGTCCCGTTCCCGCAGCGCCCGGCGGGCCGCGGAGCGGCGCTGGGTGAGGGCGTGATTCCGGGCGATCTGAAACAGCCACGGCCGGAAGGGCCGGGTGCGGTCGTAGTCGTCGATGTGGTTCCAGACCCGCAACCAGGCGTCTTGAGCGACGTCTTCGGCCTCCGCGGGCCGCAGCCCCGAGGCCTTCAGGAAGCCGATCAACCGCGGGGTCAGGGAGACCACCAACCGGGACCAGGCGGCCCGATCCCCGGCGGCCGCGGCGGCGGCGAGTTCGTCGCCGGGAGAGCGGGGCTCGCCCGAAAGCCGGGACTCGCCCGAAAGCCGGGGGGCGTCGGAGAGCCGGGAAGCGCCGGGATCGGGCATGGCGTCGGGGGGAACGGCGGGGGCTGCGAGAGTCCCCATCCGCCGCGGCCCCCGCAACCGTCCGCCGGCGGGGGCCGCGGCGGCGAACCGCGGGACGGCGGGCGGGCGGCGACGCAGCGGAACATCGGACGCTTTCCGGCGGGGGCGGGGGCGAACTGGGAGCCGGCGACCCCCTCACGAGGCGATATGCCGCCGCCGCCGCTCCGCTTCCCCCCGCTTCGCGAAAAAAGCGGAAACGTTCCGGGGCTTCGGCCGCCGCCGTCGGCGGTCACTTCGGCCGGGGCGGGGCAGCAAAAAGAACGGGACGGCAAAACGTGCTGGCGAGAATTGATGCGTCCCTCTATGGTCGGGCGTGGCGCGGGCTTTTTCAGCCCCGTCGCCCCGCACACGCCGATGGCCATTCGGCCTTCCCCTCGCTCGAGATTCCCTCCCATGTCAAACTTTCATCTGACGCGTTCCCCGCGTCGCCGAGGCTTTACGCTGATCGAACTGCTGGTGGTGATCGCGATCATCGCGATCCTCGTCTCCCTGCTGCTGCCGGCCGTCCAGCAGGCCCGCGAAGCGGCCCGCCGCAGCCAGTGCCAGAACAACCTCAAGCAGCTCGGTCTGGCCCTGCACAACTACCACAGCACCTACAAGGTCTTCCCCGCCGCCTCCGCCGGAACGCAGACGGTGGACCCCGACCGGTCCGGGATCTACGGCGAGGACAACCGCAGCCGCATCTCCGGGTTCATTCCGCTGCTGCCGTACCTGGACCAAACGGCGATGTGGAACCAGATCAGCGGGCCGTTCGACCGCGACGGCGACGCGTCCACGACCGACGACGTGTTCCGTTCCGGCGGCGGCCGTCCGTG
>NZ_JBINJD010000286.1:0-2521 GCF_043951915.1 Alienimonas sp. DA493
TCCAGCAGGCCCGCGAGGCCGCCCGCAAAAGTCAGTGCCAGAACAATCTCAAGCAGATCGGACTGGCCGTCCATAACTTCGAAAGCACCTACGGCCGTCTTCCCGTCGGATTTCTGGGCCGCGACGACATCAACCAGTCGCACGTCGGGCAACAACGCAGCGGGGTCTTCCCGCAGATCCTGCCTTTCCTCGACTATCAGGTCGTTTCCGAGAAGCTGGACAAATCCGTCACGAACGTGGATCTGAACAGCGGGGCCCCCTTCTGGGTCACGCTCGGGGACACCGATCCGCAGACCTTCGATACGCTGACGGTCTCCTATACGAAGCTTCCCTCGCTGCTGTGTCCGTCCAGTTCCGACACTCAGTACGGGGCGGGACTCAACATGGGGTTCCTGTCCTGGGGTTCGGGCACCGTTTCGTACACCTACTATCCGGACCAGAGCGTTTGGGTGGACGAGTTCGGCTTCAGCCGGATGGGCGGAACGCATTACCTGCCGATCGCCGGCGTGCTCGGGAATCTCAACAGCTCTTATTGGAGCAAGATGACGGGCATGTTCTGGCGCCGTGACAAGAACAAGTTCGCGTCCGTGCGGGACGGCTTGTCCAACACGCTGATGTTCGGCGAGAACGACGGCGGGTTCGCCCACCCCTACGGCGGGAATCCGCCGCCTTTCCTCACGTTCCAGTGGATGTCGGCCCCCCCCGGAATCACTTACTGCGGCCTGCCGCACCACCAAGACAAATCCTTCCCCAACGGGCCCGGGTTCTCCTGGTGCAACGGAGACGACAACGTCCTTCAGTTCCACAGCGAGCACGCAGGGGGAGTGACTCAGTTCGCGGTCGGGGACGGGTCCGTTCAGACCCTCGGCTCGATCGATTACTTGGTGTTCCGGGCGGTGACCGGGATGCATGACGGCGTCGTGCCGGAAAGCAACCCGTTCTGATCGTCTTTGGTTCCTCTTCTACGACGTTCTCCTGCCCCTAAAGACACGTGAAACATTTTCAGTCTGCGTTGAAGACCCGGCCCGCCCAGATTTTCGGGCCGGGGCTTTTCTCCTTCGCCTGTCTGCTCAGCGGAGGATGCGACTCGTCGAGCGAGCCGGAATTCATCGATCCCGCGACCGTCCCGACGCCGCCCGCCAACTTCGAGCCTGAAGCGAGCGGCGTCGCCCCCGAGGGGGGCGGGGCGTCGACGACGCTCCCCGAAGAAAGGATGTGACCTCGTCGGCCGCGTTCGTCGTCCGGCGGACTGACGCTTGGAGCCTGTTGCCAACCTTGGCCCTCTAGGAGCAGCGACGGGGATGACCACGCTTCGGAACGGCCCCGCAGCGACGCGACGGATCCCGAACGGGAGTTCGGCCGCCCTGACCTGACGCGGATGCGGGAGGACGCCCCGCAGCGGGAGCGCCCGCTGCGGGGCTGTCCGACGCGGTGCGGTACGTCGTGAAGACCGGCTGCCCGTGGCGGGACCTGCCCCGCGACTTCCCGCCGTGGGAGGCGGTTTCCCGGCAGGCCCGACGCGGGTAGGCGGCCGGGGCCTTTGAGAAGATCGCCCGCGACCTGCGGATCGTCGAGCGGCTGCTGAAGGACCGCCGGGAAGACCCGTCCGCGGCGATCCTTGGCGCCCGCACCCTGTAGTCGACGCCGGAGAGCGGCGGGAGGTCCGGCTTCGACGGCCGCAAGATGCAGCACGGCAGCCAGACCCACGCTGCGGTCGACACGCTGGGGAACCTCTTCCCGCTGACCGTGACGGCCGCCGGCGCACAGGAGCGGGCCGAGGTCGGGGCATTGTTGGCGAAGGCGCAGGCGGTCGGCGTCCCCGCTCCCGTCTCCGCGAACGCCGGGGCGAACACCTTTACTTTCAACCGCGACGAGTATCTGTCGTAGCTCCCCGGGGCTGTTGGGAATCGCCCTCCGGATCCCGACCCGCCCCGGCGTATCGAACTCTATACGTCCGGCCGCAACAAAGTCGCGGCCGGTTTTCTATCAAGCGCCCCCGCCCCGTCGGCAGGCGCCGATCCGGCCGCCGCGAAAGACCGCGCACCGAAGCGATAAGCCGCGCCTCCCGGAGCGCCGACCGACTTCGACGGAGGCGGCCGCCGAGCCCGTTTGCCTGATTCATCAGCAGCAGTGCCGAGAGCGGCGTCATTCAAGCCGGCGGCGGGGCGGGAGCGACCGAAAACGACCGGAATCTTCGACTCCGGGAGCCGTTCCGCCTTCGTCCGGCCGGAGGTCCTCGGAAAAAAATACTGAGCAGTTCCGCCTCCGCAGTCGGTCGTTCACGGCGAGGGCTGCGGGACCAACTTCGTTTCTGTTCCCCCTCTTCCCGGGATCAATCCGTGTCTTCCAATCGAGCGTCTCGCAGCCCCGCGCTGCGCCTCGGCTTCACGCTGATCGAACTGCTGGTGGTGATCGCGATCATCGCCATCCTCGTCTCCCTGCTGCTCCCCGCCGTCCAGCAGGCCCGCGAGGCCGCCCGCAAAAGTCAGTGCCAGAACAATCTCAAGCAGATCGGACTGGC
>NZ_JBINJD010000287.1:0-2517 GCF_043951915.1 Alienimonas sp. DA493
GGGGGCGACGCGGTTCGGTCACCGGACGCTAGCCGAAACTAGATGGGGGTGACGTTCTCGGCGCGGGGACCCTTGGGGCCCTGGCCGGAGTGGAAGGAGACGCGCTGCCCCTCCGTGAGTTCGTCGAAGTGGATCCCTTCGACGTTGGACATGTGGAAGAACAGGTCCTTGCCGGTACCGGCGTCGATGAACCCGAACCCCTTGTCCGTCAGTCGCTTGATCGTGCCCTCAGCCATCACTCGTCGCTTGAAAAAAACGCAGGTGCGCGGGCGTCGATCGAAAACGCTTCGGCCGGCGCCCGTGCGGGAAGGACATAGCTTACCCTCGCCCCCGGAGGTCGCACAGACGGAACTGCCGAACAAATCGAAACTTTCGTGGGGAACCGACCCCGTCCCGGCGCCGCCCCGCGGCGATGGGGGACTCAGCGGTCCGCCAAATCCGCGGCGAGGCGGGCGACGGCCCGCTCCTTCGCCTTCGCCTCCACCTCCACGGTCAGTTCCCCCCCGGCGCCGAGAACCTGGTCCCAGGCGGCCGGCCAGTCGGCGGGGGCGATGAAGTCCGCGTGGCGGTGCGGCTTCGGCTCGTCCCAGCCGTCTTTCGGGCTGGAGAGATGGAACACCGGCTCGCGGGAGAACCCGGCCGGCTTGTCGCACTCCGCCCAGGTGGCGATCGCGGCCCGGGTCGCCTCTTCCTCGCTCAGACCGTCCGGCAGCACGCGGTGGTGGTGGGCGTCGTAGATCAGCGGCAGCCGTTCGGCCTCGCAGACCGGCAGCAGCTCGGCGGGGGTGAAAACGCGGTCGTCGTTCTCCACCGCCAGCCGGTCGCGGACGGCGTTCGGCAGGTTCCGCACGTTCTCCGCGAACCGGGCCAGCGCCGCCGGCTTGTCGCCGTAACCGCCGCCGGCGTGGATGATGAGGGTGTCCGCCCGCAGCCACTCGGCCATCTCGGCCTGGTGGATCAGTTCCTCCACGGCGTTCGCGGCGACGGCCGGGTCGTGGGCGGAAAGGACGGTAATCTGCTCCGGGTGGAGCAGGGTGCGGATCCCCGCGTCCTCCGCCCGTCGACCGGCCTCACGGAACAGGGCCACGCTCCGTTTGCCGCCGGGCAGGGCGGCCGGGTCGTAGCCGACCTCCGGGTGCGTGCGGAGCGGCAGCAGGCGGCTGGAAGCGCGAAAGGCCCGGATGTTGACCGCGTCGCAGAACCGGATCGCCTGGTTCATCGCCCGAGCGTTGTGGGCGAGGATTTCGCCCAGCTTCGCCTTCGCCCCCTCCCGGGAGAGCTTGGAGAGATGGGCCGCGGTGGCGACGCGGAAGTTGAGGTGCTGCTCGTCGAAGGTGCAGCACAGGCCCAGCCGCAGCGGTCGCACGTCCGGCAGCGGCGCCGGGGCGGGGCGGGGGCCGATGTGCTTGGTGCGGTCCTTCGGCAGCTTCGGGGCGGGCGATTTCGGTCGGGCGGGCACAGGGGGAGTGTAGGAGCCCGCCGGCGACCGTCAGCCCGCGTTCTCCGGACCCGTCAGCCAGAGCCACAGCGGCGGGCCGAGCGTGAACGCCCCCACGGCCGCGGCGCCCAGACTCACGGCCAGCACCGCCCCGGCGGCGGCGTCCTTGGCGTCCCGGACCATCGGGTGATAGTCCGGGTGGACCACGTCGCACAGCAGTTCGAAGGCCGTGTTGAAGGCCTCCGCGGCCCAGACCGCCGCGACCGAGGCGGCAAGCCGGCACCACCCGGCGGCGTCCACCCCCAAGGCCAGCCCGGCGATTGTCACCAGCAGCGCCGCCGCCGCGTGCAGCCGGGCGTTCGGCTGGGTGCGAATCAGCATCCGCAATCCGCGGGCGGCGTAGATGAAGCTCGACCACCGCCCCGCCGGCGTGAACCCGGGCCGCGGCGGACGGCGGGGGGATGACGGATTTGGGATGGCGGATGGCGGAGGTACGCTGTCGCGGCGATCAGGGGCCACCTTACCGCATCGCCGCTGGATCCATCCCGCATCCGACATCCCCGTCTCCCATCTTGGTCCCCCGCCTGATCCTCGACACGAATCTGCTGGTCGGGGCGGCGTACGCCCCGGGCTCCGCCAGCGGGCGGCTGCTGGCGGCGGCGACGGCGGGGGAGGTGCGGCTGGTCGTCAGCCCGGCGACCTTCGCGGAGTATCGGTTCATCGTGCCCCGCTCGGTGCGGCGGCCGGGCGGGGTGGACCGCGTGCTGGCCGCCCTGCGGCGGGCGGAGGCCGTCACGCCGACGGCGGAGGAGAACGCCGCCGCCCGCGGGGTCAGCGAGGACCCGGACGACGACAAGTTCCTCGCCCTCGCCGCTGCCTCCGCGGCGGACGCGCTGCTGTCCAACGACCGTCACCTGTTGGACGTCGGCGAGTACGCCGGCGTGCCGATCCGCCGGCCGGGGGCGTGGACGCGGGGCGACGGCGAGATCTAACGCTCGTCCCGACGCTCTGCGTCGGGACGCACGGGCCGCGGAGCGGCCGGACGCTCCGCGGCCCCTGCGGGGCGACGCAGAGCGTCG
>NZ_JBINJD010000288.1:0-2476 GCF_043951915.1 Alienimonas sp. DA493
CAATTCGTCCTGGCGAAGTTGGAGGCGGCGGGGCTTGAACCGAACCCCGCCGCCGAGCCGGACCGCTGGTTGCGGCGGGTCGCGCTGGACCTGACCGGCCTCCCCCCGACCCCGGCGGAGCGGGCGACGTTCCTCGCAGCCGTCGAGGAACGGGGCGAAGCGGCCTACGTGGCGGCGGTCGATCGATTGCTGGCCAGCCCGCACTTCGGCGAACGCTGGGCGAGCGTCTGGCTGGACCAGATCCGCTACGCCGACAGCCGCGGCCTCGGCCTGGACCGCCGCCGCACCGCCTGGCCCTACCGCGACTGGGTGATCGACGCCTACAACCGCGATCTGCCCTACGACGAATTCACGATCAAACAGCTCGCCGGGGATCTGTTGCCGGGGGCGTCGGTGGCGGACCGCGTCGCCACGGCGGCCCACCGGCTGACGCAGTCCAACGAGGAGGGCGGCACCGACGACGAACAGTTCCGCACCGAGGCGATCCTCGACCGCGTGAGCACCACCTGGCAGGTCTGGCAGGGCCTGACGATGGAGTGCGTGCAGTGCCATTCGCACCCTTACGACCCGCTGCGGCACGCGGAGTTTTACGAGACCGCCGCCTTCTTTAATAACTCCGCCGACGCCGACCTGGACAGCGACTACCCGACGCTGCCCGTCCCCCGCGACCCCGCCGACTATGACCGGGCCGCGGCGTTGGACGCCGAAATCGAACCGCTTCGCCGCCGTATCTGGGAGGCGGAGAACGCACTGTTGCAGGACCCCTCCGTCTGGCGGGCGCCGGCGGAACTGACGGCCGAGGTGAGCGCCACCCCCGGCGTCGCCGTCGACGAGACGCCGGAGGGACCGACCTATCGGCTGGTCGGCAACGTGGCCCGCGGCACGTCCGTCACCCTGACCGCCCCGCTGCCGGACGAATACGACCAACTCACCGCGATCCGCTTCACCGGCCTGCCGGTCGATTTGGAAGCGGCGATGAAGGACGCGGAGTGGGGCTGGACCGTCTCCCATTTCAAAGGCGAATTGATCCCGACGGAGGGGGAGCCGCGGGAATTGAAGTTCACCGAGGTCCTGTTCGACGAGCCGACGCCGGCCCGCAATCCGAAAGACAGCCTCAACGCCAAGAGCGGCAGCGGGGCGGGGCCGTACACGAAAATGCACCGCCCGCGGTCCGCGGCGTTCGTGCTCGGCAAGCCGGCGCCGGTCGAACCGGGAACGACGGTGCGGGTGACGTTGAAGTTCAACGTCTTCGAACTGGCCTCCTTCCCGATGGTGGCCCGCCGCGGCCGGATCGCGTTCAGCGACGATCAAGCCTTCCAGAACCTCTGGTGGGACGAGGCGACGGCGGCCGACCGGGCTGAATTAGGGCGTCTCGAAGGGGAGCGGCGCCGCATCCCCTCCGTCCAACTGCCGGTGATGCGGGAGCGCGAACCGGCCCTCGCCCGGCCGACGCACCGCTTCGACCGCGGCAATATGCTCTCCAAGGCGGAGCCCGTCTCCCCCGGCGTCCCCGCCGTGCTGGGCGATCCGCTTTCTTCGGGAGAACGCGGCGACGCCGACCGCCTCGCCTTCGCCCGCTGGCTCGTCGCCGACGCCAACCCGCTGACGGCCCGGGTGGAGGCGAACCGCCTGTGGGCCCGGCTGTTCGGGACCGGGCTGGTGCGGACCGAGGAGGACTTCGGCTCCAGCGGCGAACCGCCCTCGCACCCGGCGCTGCTGGACTACCTCGCCGTTCGCTTGCAACAGGATCTCGGCTGGAGCCGCAAACAATTGTTGCGGGAGATGGTCCTCAGTTCGACCTATCGGCAGAGCGCCGCGGCGACGCCGGAATTATTGGAGATCGACCCGAACAACCGCCTGCTGGCCCGCGGGCCGCGGCGGCGGCTGTCGGCGGAGGCGCTGCGCGATCAGGCGTTGCACGTCTCCGGGCTGCTGACCGAGCGCCTGCACGGCCCGCCGGTGCACCCGCCGATCCCAGACGGCGTGTGGAAGCCGTTCTCCGGGGACAAGTGGGAGGTCCCCGCCGCCGGCGAGCCGGACCGCACCCGGCGGAGCGTTTATACGTACGTCAAACGCAGCATCCCCCACCCGGTGATGGCCTCGTTCGACGCCCCCAGCCGGGAGTTCTGCACCGCCCGCCGGCCGGAGAGCAATACCCCGGTGCAGGCGCTGACGATCCTCAACGACGCGACCTTCACCGAGGCCGCCGCCGCCCTCGCCGACCGCATGACCGCCGCCGGCGACGCCCCCGCCGACCGCGTCGCCGCCGGCTTCCTGCTCGTCTGCGGCCGGGAGCCGTCGGAACGCGAACGGGCGGCGCTGGTCGATCTGTACGACCGCATCGCCGCCCTGCCGGACGGCCCGCCGGCCGCGGAGATCGTCGCCGGGGCCCTGTTGAACCTCGACGAGGCCCTCACGAACTGACGTAGGGTCCGCTGTGCGGACCGCTTCGCTCAAACGCCGCCTTCAAGATGAC
>NZ_JBINJD010000289.1:0-2428 GCF_043951915.1 Alienimonas sp. DA493
GGGCCCTTTGGCTGCTGGTCGCGGCGACGCCGGGTATGAAGTCCGTCGACGGCTTCGTTCGGGACGATCTGACCTCTGGCCTCGCGGTCGTACCCTCGGCGGGGCGGCGTCTCCGCGGTGAGATCGCCTTTTTCTGGAATCCCGCGGGGTGGACGGCTAATGCGAGGAATCCCAATCCCGGAGCGCCGGCGACAGAGGCGAAGTACCCCGCCGCCAGCGTCTTGTGGGTGTCGGGGGGCAGTACAGCGGGATCGTTCTTCGCGATCGACGTGGCTGTCTGGTCTCCTGCCCGTCGCCCTTCCTCCGGCTTGACCGGAGGCCCCAGCCTTTCCATCCGGCGCCGGGGAGTCAGCCGATTTTGCCGCCGTAGTGTTTCTGGCGGGGGCCGTCTCTGGATGGCGAAAACGCCGGCGACGGCTCCGCTTTCGGATTGCCTCGTGGAAGATCGGGGCGAATCGGTCTGGGACGTGAAACGCCTCGATTTCAAGGGCTAACTGTCGGGGCGGAAGGGCCGGAAACCCGGCGGAAAGAGCGGCGCCGCGCCGGCAACACCGGATCCCGGCCGAGGAGTCGCGGAAATTTCTTGCCTGAGTCAAAAAAACTCAGTAACGTCGCATCGGTCGCCTTCGATGCGACTTCGGGATTTTCTGGCAGCCCGTCAGCGGCTCCGATCCCGTGCGTTCGCCGTGTGCGAGCGTCCTTTTCTCTTCCCAGAGGCTCTGTCTGATCATGACGCCTTCCCAACAACGCCCGCGGGGCCGAATTCGGCCCGGCTTTACGCTGATCGAACTTCTCGTGGTGATCGCGATCATCGCGATCCTGGTCTCCCTGCTGCTGCCGGCCGTGCAGCAAGCCCGTGAGGCCGCCCGCCGCAGCCAGTGCCAGAACAACCTCAAGCAGATCGCCCTGGCGATGCACAACTACCACAGCACCTACAAGACGTTCCCGATGAACTTCGGCGGGACCAGTTGGACGACGCAGCTTCCGGACGGCTCGAACACGGCGGGCAACGGCTACCGCCTGAGCTTCTACGTCGGACTGATGCCCTACTTGGATCAGACCGCCGTCTGGAATCAGATTTCCAAGCCTTTGGATGAGGACGGCGACGGCACGGCCGACTTCGCCGCGATGGGGCGTCGTCCGTGGCACTCAAACTACCCGCCGTGGCGGTTCCAGCCCGCCAGTCTGCTGTGCCCCTCCGACGGGGCGCCGGTCACCGGGATCGGTGACACGAACTACGCCCTGTGCTGGGGCGACAACCCCAGCGGCGCCGGCGACCGGGACCGGCCCGAGGCCCGCGGCATGGGGATCAGAGGTAGATGGGGCGATACGATCGCTCTCAATGACGTCCGCGACGGGACCGTCAGCACCATCCTGCTCGGCGAGATCGGCCGCGGCATCCGGGGCGACCGCGAGTTCCGCCGCGGCTACGCCGACCACGTGCCCGGGTTGAACCACTCGGCGACCGGCTACGAAGACCTCAGCACGCTTTGCGTCGAGCAGGTCACCGAGGAGGGCAACCCCGGGTTCTACGACCCGGACTTCTACTACGGCGGCGGCGGCGAGATGCGCGGCAGCCGCTGGCCGGACGCCGGCATGGTCTTCACGGAGTTCCTGACGATCATCGCCCCGAACGGTCCGAGCTGCGTGCGGAACGGCAACGACTGGGAGAACGGCGTCATGACCGGCGGGAGCTTCCACACCGGCGGCATGCAGGTCGCGATGGTGGACGGCTCCGTGACGTTCATCTCGGAGAATATCGACAACGGCAACATCGACGCCGGCGCCGTGACCTCCGGACAAAGTCCCTACGGCACCTGGGGCGCCCTCGGCACCAGCATCGGCGGCGAGGTCACCGACAATTATTGAGATCCGTCCCCAGGACGGACGCCGACGCGAGTCAGCGTGAAATGACACGAAGCGCTTAGGGGGCGGCCGGGTCGCGACGACCGGGCCGCCCCCTTTCGATTGAAGCGCCGGCGGCTCAACTGGCGCCGTTCCGGCGATAGTCCCGGGGGGGAGCGGCCGACGCTCTTGCGGAACGCGGCGGACAGCTACGCGTCGGAGCGGTAGCCCGCCCGCACGGCGATCGCATAGGGCCGTCAACCGCTTCGCAGACCGCCGCCGAGTCGGCGGGGCAGTCGAGCGTCGCCACCACGGCGAGCGTCTCCCCCGGCGCCTTCGCCGGACCGGTCGCCGCGGCAGGCTGGGCGGCGGACGAGCCGTAACCGGCGAGGGCGAGCAGCGGGAGCAGGCGGGCGGCGTGACGCATCCCGAGAACGGTTCGGACGGCGGAGTCCTCCGAAGGTGGCGCCGCGGCGACCCGCCCCCCGGTCTGGGGAACGCGGACCGTGATCGCCGTCGTCGCCCGCGAGCCGCACAGCCCCGACGACTGGACCGCCGAGGTCGGTCCACACGCCGCGGGCGG
>NZ_JBINJD010000028.1:0-44334 GCF_043951915.1 Alienimonas sp. DA493
GGACCCTCCGAGGGTCCGGGACGCTGCGTCGTCGACTACTTCCCGAGGGCGTCCTCGTAGAACGCCACGAGGTCTTTACGGAGCTGTTCCAGGCTCGGCCCGTGGACGTACATCATGTGACCGCCGGGGTAGAACTTGGCGGTGATCCGCTCGTCGGCGCCGCCGGTGAGGGTCAGGCGGTTCACGGTGTACTCCGCGGCCGCCGGCGGGGTGGCGAGGTCGTAGTGGCCCAGGGCGAAGAACAGGTGCAGGGCGGGGTTCGTCAGCAGCGCCTCGGCGAGCGTGTCGTCGCTGCGGACGTAGGCGTTGGTGAAGTTTCCGTAGTCCCAGGGGTGCACCTTGCCGGTGAGAATTTCGTACGGCGTGCCGCGTTCGACCTTCAGGTTCTCCCGCAGGTGCCGGTAGAGGGCGCTGGTGAAGGGGGCGAACAGGGCGGCGCCGCTGGCGTCGAAGTCGCCGCGATCGCCGGCGGCCTCGCGGGCCGGGGCGGTGTAGCGGCTGTCGAACCGGCCGACCGTTTTGTTCTCCTCCCGCAGCAGTTCCTTACCGAACCGTTGCATGCCGACGCGGAGGTTGCTGTCCACGACGAACTCCGCGCTCAGCCCGGTGAGTTCGGCGAACCGCGCCGCGATCGCCCGGCCTTCTTCGGACTCCGGCTTCACCCCCTTCAGCAGGGCGGTGGCGTAGTCGCCGAGGGCGAACTGCTTGGCGGCGTCGTAGACGGCCTGCACGTCCTGGTTCTGCCACTCCTCGGAGAGTTGCCCGTGGTAGTGGGCCGTGGCGGCGAGGGTCGGCAGGAACAGGACGTAGGGCAGATCGTTGTTGCTGTCCTCCAGCAGCGTGGCGAAGTCCAGTACGCTGCTGACGAACACGATCCCGTTCAGGGCCATGTTGTAGCGGTCCATCAGCCGCCCGGCCAAACCGGCGGCTCGCAGCGTGCCGTAGCTTTCGCCCAGCAGGAACTTCGGCGAGCCCCAGCGGCCGTTCTCGGTGACGTAGCGGTGGATGAACTCCGCGACGGAGTTCAGGTCCTTCTCGTACCCGCTGAATTCCGACTGCCGGCTCCGCTCGTCGTCGTCCTTCGCCGGCCGGCTGTAGCCGGTGCCGACCGGATCGATGAACACGAGGTCGGTCACGTCCAGCAGGCTGTTCGCATTGTCCTCCAGACCGTAGGGCGGAGCGGGGAAGGAGGCGTCGTCCGGGATCGGCACGATCTTCGGCCCCAGCATCCCCATGTGCAGCCAGACGCTGCTGCTGCCCGGCCCGCCGTTAAAGCAGAACGTCAGCGGCCGGACCTCGCCCTCCTTCGGCTTGACGGTGTAGGCCACGTAGAAGACCTGGGCGTCGGCCTCCGGGTCTTCGTCCTCGCCGACCAGCGGCAGGGTGCCGGCGGTCGCGGTGTAGGCGACCTCCGCCCCGGCGATCGTGACGGCGTGCTCCGTCGTGACCGGGGCGATGGCCGTGGGGGAGGTCTTCTCCTCCCCGCCCTTTTTCGCCGCGTCGTCGTCCTGAGCGAACAGGGACGAACCGGCCGACGACGGGCCGAGCAGCAGCAGGGACAGGAGGAACGCGGTCTTCAACGACGCAATCGATCGCACGGGGAGCTCCGGGAAAGGACGAAAGGTTTCCCCAGACTACCCACGCGACGGCGGCCGAACAGGCGCCGTTACGCGCCGGCGTCCGGCAGCACGTCCGTGACGAAGCGTCCGCCGGAGAGCCACAGGCCGGTCTCGGTGGGGCGGCACCATTCGATCTCGACCCGGTAATCGAACTCCCGCGTCTCGCTGGACATCTTCACGCGGCAGTAGCCGACGTTCAGTCGCCCGCTGGTCAGCAGCCCCAGCCCGCCGCGGCTGATCTCGCGGGTCATCGCCGGCACGGTGTTGCCGCGGAGCGTCTTCACCTCCGCGGGCACGCACAGTTCCAACCGGGGTACCGCCCGCTGATCGGCGGCGGGCGGGTCTTTTTCGATGCTCTCGAGCACTTCGTGCAGGTCAGAGAGCGTCGGGCGGCTCCAAACGTCGGCGGGCATCGCGGCGGCTTCGCGGAACAGGGGCGGGAGCCGAAGCCTAGGTCACGAATCGCGGGGGCGCGGCGTCTCGGCGCCGGCCGGGGGCGGGCCGTCACTCGCGGGTTCGCGATCGTTCCTCCAACCGATCCAGCGCCGCGGCGAGCTGGGCGACGCGGTCCGCCGGAAGGGCCGCGGCGCCGAAGCGGACGGCGTAAAAGTCCGCGGCGGCGGAGGCGGGCAGCCCGGCGAGGTCGCCGTCCAGCCACTCGGCCCACGCGGCGGTCGCCCGGGCGGCGAACTCCGAGGGCGTCTCCGCCCGGTCCTGCACCACGCCTCGCCGGGCCGCCAACCGCACGAACCGACGCCAGAACCGCACGGCGCTCTCCCGGGCCCGCCGCTCCCGTCGCACCCGCCAGCGGCGGGCGAACAGACCGCGGCCCGCCCAGCCCAGTCCGGCGAGCGCCAGCAGAACCGCCGCGGCGACCGCCCCCGCCCGGCCGTCGAACCGCGGCCCGCCCCCCTCGTCGGAGCCCCCCAGGATCCACCCCTCCGCGGCCTTTCGGAATCGGTTCCAGGCGTTTGCGAGCGGCTGGCCGAACGCCGTCCGCTGGCGGTCCAGGCTCATCCGGACGACGTACTCCGCCCAGACCGCCTCCACGCCGTTGACCACCGCCGCCAGCCGCGCGAAGCGGGGGCCGCTGGCGGCGACGCTCTCCTGCCGGGCGGCCGCCGGCGTGGGATCGAACGTGGTCCAGCGGCCGTCCACGTAGCCTTCCACCCAGGCGTGGGCGTGCCGCTGTTGCACTTCGAACCGCCGCGTGGCGCCGTTGAGGTCGCCCCCTTTGAAGCCGGTCACGATTCGGCTGGGGATGCCGCGGTCGCGGAGCATCAGGGCCAGGGCGGTGGCGAAGTACTCGCAGTGGCCGACCCGCTTGTTGGCGAGGAAGTCCTCCACCGCGTCGATCGTTGGGTCCTGCACCGAGAGGTCCAGCGAGTACCCGAACCGGCCGGAGTCCCGCAGGAAGCTCGTCAGGCGTTCGGCGGTCCGCAGGCGGTTCAAATCGTCGGCGTCGGCGCCGGCGAGCGCGGCCTCCGCGGCGGCGGTGACGGCCGGCAGGTCCCCCGGCCTCTGCAGGTAGGCCTCGCGGAACGGCCCCCGCAGCCGCGTCTGCGGCCCGGACCGCTCCGCCCGTCGCACCTCCGCCGGGGGCGGCGGCGCGTCCCGGGTCCCCCGGCGGGGCCGCACGTTCCGCCCGCGACCCTGGCGTCGCGTCGCCTCCGTCCGATCCGGCGACGGCTCCGCCGCAAAGACCACGTACTCCACTTCGGCAGAGTTCGACAGCGACCGCGGGCGGAGCAGCAGACCGTCGAGCGACCGCCGCTGCGCCCGATCCTCCAGGCGCTCCGGGAAGACCACCGCCGCGGCCGCGCCGACGTGGATCAGCACCTCGTCGCCGAGCGGTCGCAGTCGGTACCGCTCGACGGCGGTCACCGTCGCCGACGCCGGCGGCTGCCGCGGGACCGGCTCCCAGTTCGTCCGGGCGCCGAGGCTGTCGGACCACCGGCCGTTGACGTAGCGGTCCAGCGCCCGCCCGCGAAACAGCGGCTCCTCGGCGCCGAATACCGCCTCCACGTCGTTCGTCTCCAGCGAAAGACCCTTCCGCGGACGTTCGACCTCCACCTCGAAGGCCAGTTCGCGACTTTCGAGGATCTCCCCGAGCGCTCCCAGCCGCACCTCCCCGGAGAAGCCGGTGTAGGCCGCGGAGATCCCCGCGCTGCGGGAGGGATCCATTGGGGGGCGACGGCTCAGCCACATCCGGGGCATCAGCAGGAACGCCGCCAGCCCCACGGCCAGCGCAACGGCGCCCACCGCCGCCACCGTCCGCCCGGACCCGCCGACGGAGTCGGCGCCGACGCGGCCCGCCCGCACCACCGACGCCGTCCGCGGACGCGGCGGGGTGCGGCCGGAGGCCCTCAGCCGGTCGGCGTCCGGCCAGCGGGCGGAAAGGTTCGCCAACGCCCACAGCGTCAGGGCGAGGAAGACGACGAGGCCGAGCCCAAACTGCACCCCCGCCGTCAGCACGGACGCCACCGCGACCTGCAACACGGCCAGCGCCACCAGTGACCAGCAGACCTTAAACGTCTTCCTCTGCAGCGAGATGATCCAGGTGAGATAGACCAGCAGGTGCGCCCCGAACAGCAGGCGGGCTTCGATCTCCCCGCTCGTCAGCTCGGTCACCGCAAGCGCCGCGGCGGCGAGGCCGAGCAGGTTGGCGATCAGCCCCGGCAGGTGGAACGCCCGGACGCGGTCCACGAGCACGTGGGCGGCCAGCACGAACGGCGGGGTGAGGGCCGCCGGCCACAGGCTCCCCTCGCCCAACGCCAGCATCATCCCCGCGGCGGCCGCGACCGCCACCGGCCCGATCGCCGCCGCCGCGGGCGCCACCGGCGTCCGCTGCCCGGCGCCCAGCAACCAGACCCGCCAACGGGCCGGCGGAGCCGCGGGCGCGGCGGCGGAGGACGGAATCGCGGCGGCGGGCGCGCTCATCGGCGCTCTCCCTCGAACGGGGCGCCGTCGGCGGACGCGTTCTCGAACCGCGGCGGGGTGAAGAACGGCTCGTACTGGCCCGGCCGGGCGCTGACGATCTCCCAACCGCCGGCCGGCCCGCGGCGGGCGCCGAGGCCGGCGGCGACGAACGCCGGATCGTCAACGGCCCGAGTGGTCACCAGCGCCCGCCGCGCCGCCGGACCCGCCGCCGCCGCCGCCGCGGCCGCCGCCCGCCCGAGATCGACCGCCGAACCCGCCTCCGCCAGCGCCAACTCCGACAGCGGCCCGGTCAGGTCCCCGCCGGCCCGGCCGAGGTACATCCGCTGCGTCGCCCCCGCGGTCCGCAGGCTCAACGTGGCCCCGCCGTGCCGCCGCAGGTGCTCCGCGACGATCGTCGCGGCGAGGCTCGCCGCCCGCTCCTCGGTGTTCTCCGTTTCCAGCCCCGGCGGGCCGTCGGCGTAGAGGTCGAGCAGCACGACGAGGTCGCGGTCGCGGCTCTCGTGGTGCTCCCGCACCATCAACTCCCCCGCCTTCGCGCTGCTCCGCCAGTGGATCGCCCGCGACCCGTCGCCGGGTCGGTACTCGCGGAGCTGGTAGAACTCGTCCTCGAACAGCCCCTTCCGCGGCCGGGCGTGGTGGGCCAGTTCGTCCGCGTGGGCGCCGCGGCGGTCCCAGGCCGGCGTCATCGTCCCCAGCGGGGGGAGGACCAGCATTTCCGCCTCGTCCCGCTCCAAAATCTCCCGCCGCACCAGGCCTATCGGGAAGGCGGTGGAGAGGGTGATCGGCCCCAGGGCGTGCGGGCCGCGAACGCGGGGTTCGAGTCGGTACACGCCGGTCTGCCGCTCGCCGGGCGGCGCCTGCGCGAAAGAGACGGCGGCGGCGAGGTCCTCCCGACGGTTGCGGACGCGGTCCTCCGCGGTGACCTGCACCGCGGGCAGCCAGCGGCCGCGGTAGTGCAGGGCCAGTTCGATCAGCGCGACCTCCCCCGCCGCGGCGACCGCCGGGGCGGTGCGTCGCACCTCGCAGCGGCGGAGACAACCGGCGGCGAACCAGGCGTCCGCCGCCACCGGACCGACGACCAGGCAGCAGACCAACAGCAGCATGTTGCTCGGCCCGAGGAACGCCCCAAGCAGCAGCACCCCGGCGATGCCCAGCGAGATCCACCCCGGCAGGGTCAGCCGGGTGCGCTCCTCCCGCCGCCTCGACCGGGCCGCGCCCGGCCGGGCGAGCCACGCCCGCCAGGCGGCGCCGGAGAGGCACCACACGCCGACCGCCGCGGCTCCCAACGGCAGGAACCCGTACAACCCCGTCCAGGGCGTGAGCCGTGCGAGGACCGTCGCGAGCAGCAGGCTCCCCGCGCCGATCCACCCCCGCCGGCGCACCGGCCGCGGGTGCCCGAACCGGTCCGGCCGCAGCCGGGCGTCGGCCCGGGCGAGCAAGTCCGCCGCGACCCAGATCAGCAGCGCGCCCGTCGCCGCGGACAGCAGCAGCGGAACCGCGGGATCGATCCGGTCCAGCAGATCCCAGGACAGGAAGAGCCCCAGCGCCACGGCCGCGGACCCGAGCAGGGCGGCCGCCCGGGTCAGCAGGAACGACGCCGGCATGCCGCGTTCGGCCGGGGGGGGACCGGCGGGCGCCGCGTCGGAGAGCGTCGGCGCCTCGGTCATGCGGCGGGCGGGGGCGTCGTGGAGGAACCCGGCGGGGGAACCGACCGGCCGGGGGCCGTCAGCGTAACGGACGGAGGCCGCGGTCGGCCCGCTCGCGGTTGAGCAGTGTGTGGGCGCGGGGCTCGGTCTTCAAGACCCGCACCACGCGGCTGGGCGAGACGCCCAACCGCTGGGCCGCCGCCTTCACGTCCCACCGCTCCAGGGCGCACTCGTCCAGCACCGCCGCCAGGACGGCGGGCCAGTCGACGTGCTGATCGCTGACCTTCAACCCGTTCCCGGCCCGGGCTTCGATCAGTTCTCGGGCCCGCGGGTCGGCGAGTCCGTCGCCGCGGAGGCTCAGCGCCAGGTTGACCCGCAACCGCTGCACGGCGGCGGCGTGGTTCCGCTTCTGGCTGCGGCTCTCCGAACCCTCGCCGATCGCCCCGGTCGGCGTGTGCGTGATCACCACGCGGGTCTCCACTTTGTTGCGGTGCTGCCCGCCCGGTCCGCCGGCCCGCCCGGTCGTGACTTCGCACTGTTCGAGCAGAACCTCCGGCCACAGCGTCGCCGGGTGCCGGCGGAAGGGCTCCGGCTCGCCGAGGGGGATCGTCGGCTCGCTCATTCGCCGGAGGGGCTCTCAGCGTCCGCCTCGGGGAACGGCCCGGCCGGCGGGGCGGTGAAGGGCACGGCCCCGTCGCGGCGGCGGCGGTCCTGCAACAGCTTCGCGAGTTCCCGGGCCTTGTCTTTCCGCTCCTCAAAAAGGTCGCGCTCCTCGTACGGGTCTTCCGCGAGGTGGAAGAGCTGGAGCGGGTCGTACGGCCGGTTCTGCACGAGCTTCCAACCGTCCTTCACCACCGCGTCGCCGGCCTTGCCGCCCCAGATCAGCGGGCGGCCCTCCAACCGCGTCCAGTGCATGACCTCCCGCAACGGCGGTTGGTCCTCGCCCCGCAGCGTGGGGACCAGCGAGACGGCGTCCACCCCCTCCGGCGGCTCGGCTCCGGCGACGTCCAACAGCGTGGCGAACCAGTCCATCGTCATGGCCGTCACGTCGGTCTGCGAACCCGGTTCAATCACGCCGGGCCAGCGGGCGCCGCAGGCGACGCGGTGGCCGCCCTCGTACAGGTCTTCCTTCCCGCCGCGCCAGGGACCGTTGTTCGCCCCGGGGCCGAGGTGTCCGCCGTTGTCGGAGGTGAACACAACCAGCGTGTTCTCCGCCTGGCCGCTCTCTTCCAACGCCGCCAGCACGCGGCCGACGCCGGCGTCCATGTGCTCGATCAGAGCGACGAGGTTCGCCCGCCGGTCCGAGATCCCGGGCTCGCGGTCCTTCACCTTCTCGACCCACTCCGCCGGCGGCTGGATCGGCGTGTGCGGGGCGTTGTAGGCGAGGTACAGGAAGAAGGGCGTGTCCCGCGAAGCCGGGTCCTGAATGCCGGCGGCGGCCCAGTCGCTGAACAGGTCGGTCGCGTGGCCCTTCGGGTCGATGACCATTTCGCCCCGCCGCATCATGTTGCGGTCGGACCCGTCCGGATAGCGGCGGGTGTGGGCGACGTAGTCGGAGAGCATGCCGCCGAGGAAGCCCTCGAAGGTGTCGAAGCCCCGTTTGAGCGGGTGGTTGCCGACGCCGTTGTGCGGCTCGCCGCCGAGGTGCCACTTGCCGATCAGGTGGGTGGAGTAGCCGGCCGGCTTGAGCAGTTCCGGCAGGGTGGGGGCGTGGGGGGAGAGGTAGCCCCAGTTGTCCTCCGGCCAGGGCCGAATCACGCCGGGCACGCCCACCGACGACGGGAACCGCCCGGTCATCAGCGCCGCCCGGGTGGGACTGCACACGGTGCAGTTGGCGTAGAAGTTCCGGAACGTCAGGCCCTGCTCGAAGATCGAATCAATGTGCGGCGTCCGCACGTCCTCGGCCCCGCCGAACGGCCGCTGGATCGACAGATCGCCGAAGCCCAGATCGTCCGCGAGGATGAACACCACGTTCGGCCGCGGGGCGTCCGCCGCGTCGGCGGGCGGGGCGGCGAGCAGCGTGAGGGCGAGGGCGGCGAGCATGGCGGGCGGAGTGCGGACAGCGGGCGGAGGGGCTCAGACGGGGAAATGACGAATGAGGAATGTCGAATGACAAAGCGGCGTGTCCAGCCGCAGCTCGTTCACTCGTCATTCCTCATTCGACATTCTCCATTCCTCAGGCCGGATCGACGCTGCGGTACGCCCGGATCACCTTCTTCTCGCCTTCGGCGCCGCCCTCGGAGTTGCCGTGCTCCATGCCCAGGACGCCCTCGTAGCCCTTTTTCTTCACGAACTCGAACACATTGGCGTAGTTGATCTCGCCCGTGGTCGGCTCCTTGCGGCCGGGGTTGTCGCCGATCTGCAGGTAGGCGATCTCGTCCCAGGCCCGGTCCATGTTGGGGATCAGGTTCCCCTCGGTGATCTGCTGGTGGTAGATGTCGTAGAGGATCTTGCAGGAGGGCGAATCGACCGCTTTGCAGAGGGCGTACGCCTGATCGGTCCGCTGCAGGAAGGTGCCGCCGTGGTTGGCGTACCAGTTGAGCGGCTCGAGGACCATCACGAGGTCGTGCGGCTCCAGCTCCGCGGCGCAGCGCTTGAGCAGCTCGATGACGTTCGCCGTCTGGTAACCCTCGGCCAACCGGGCGCCGCCGTAGCGGGTCCACTGGCCGGTGGATTCGTCCTTGGACTGCTGATCGACGCTGCCGGGCACCACGGTGACCCACTTCGCCCCGACTCGCTTGGCGATCGCCACGGAGTCCTTCACCTGCTTGACGATGGCGTCCCAGGTCGCGTCGTCGCGGCGGGCGAAGGTGGGGGAGGCGAAATTGGCGTAGGCCACGAACACGCCCATCCGCATGCCGAGGTCGGACAGTTTCTGCCCGATCTTCTCCTGCGTCTGAACGCTGCGGCCCGGCATGCCGTTGTCTTCGAGGCTGCGGAAGCCGGCGGCGTGCATGAACTCCAGTTCCGCCATCAGCCCGTCGTCGCCGTTCCCGCCGCCGGCCAGGTTGCGGAACATGCCGAAGTGCGGGGCGTAATCCAGGGCGAACGGCGGGCCTTTCGTCACGTCGTCTTCCCCTTCGTGGTGATCCGCCCGGGCCAGAGCCGGGGCGGCGGCGAGGGCGGCGGAGGCGGCGAGCAGGTCGCGACGGTGCATCGGGGGAACGGTCCGGAAGGAAGGGCGAGCCCCCGCAGTGTGGGGCGGCGGCGGCGGCGTCCGCAACGAACGGCCGCACGCTCTCCCGCCGGTCCGCCCGCGGAAGCCCCCGTCCGCGGGGCGAAACCGTTTAGGCTATCGACGTGACCGCCGCCGCCCCCGAACCGTCCCGCCCGCCGCTGACCTTCGAGCGGTCCTCCCCGTTGCCGGTCTCCGCCGCGGAGGCCTTCGCCTGGCACGAACGGCCCGGCGCCCTCGTTCGGCTGATTCCGCCCTGGGAGGACGTTTCCGTCGAATCCGCCCGTGGCGGCATTCGCGAGGGGGCGGAGGTCGTGTTGAAGCTGAAGTTCGGCCGGGCGTTCGTCCGCTGGTACGCGCTCCACACGGCTTACGAGAACCGCGGGGCGGACGGCGGAATGTTTCGCGACGTGCAGATCAAAGGCCCGTTCGCCTTCTGGGAGCACACCCACCACGTCGAGCCCGGCCCCGACGGCGGGAGCCTGCTGCGGGACGTCGTCCGCTACCTGCCGCCCGGCGGCCCGCTGGGGCGGGCGGTGGGGAAGGGGTTCGCGGAACGCCGGTTGGCCGCGATGTTCGACCTCCGCCACGCCGTCACGGCCGCGGACCTTGCCGCCCACCACCGGTTCCGCGACCGGCCGCGGCTGAACGTGCTCATCTCCGGCGCCGGCGGGCTGATCGGCCGGCAACTCTCGGCGTTCCTCGCCGGCGGGGGGCACTCGGTCACGGCGCTGTCCCGCTCCGACGGGCCGAACAGGATTCCGTGGGACCCCGACGGCGGCGAGATCCCGACGGAGCGACTGGCCGGGTTCGACGCCGTGGTGCACCTCGCCGGGGAGCCGGTGCAGGGGCGGTGGACCGAGGAGAAAAAGCGCCGCATCCGCAACAGCCGGGTGAAGGGCACGCGGTTGCTGGCGGAGGCCCTCGCCGCGCTGGAAACGCCGCCGCGGGTCCTCGTCTGCGCCAGCGCGACCGGCTACTACGGCGACCGCGGCGACGAGCCCCTGACGGAAGCCAGTCCCCCCGGCGAGGGTTTCCTGGCCGAGGTCTGTCAGGAATGGGAGGCCGCCGCGGACCCGGCCCGGGCGGCGGGGATTCGCGTGGTGCACGCCCGGTTCGGGATCGTGCTGAGCCCCGACGGCGGCGCCCTGGGCAAACAGCTGCCGATCTTCAAAGCCGGCGGCGGCGGGCCGGTCGGCGGGGGGGAGCAGTGGTGGAGCTGGGTCGGTCGGGACGACGCCGTCGGCGCCCTGCACCACGCCCTGATGACTGAGGACCTCTCCGGCCCGGTCAACGTGACGGCTCCCGGCACGACGACCAACGCCGCCTTCACCCAGACGCTGGCGGAGACGCTCCGCCGGCCGGCGATCGTGCCCGTGCCGGAACTCGCCGTGCGGCTGGCGTTCGGGGAGATGGGCGAGGAACTGCTGCTCGCCAGCGCCCGGGTGAAGCCGACGGCGCTGCTCGGTTCCGGCTACACCTTCCGCCAGACCGGTCTGAAGGCGGCGTTGCGGCGGCTGCTCGGCCGCACCGCCTGAGCCGCCGCGCCGAGGATGCCGTGGCGGCGGGGCTCATTTTCGTCACAATCCCTCCGACATGGCCCGCTCCCCCGCCCGCCGCCGTCGCCTGCTGGTCCACAAGGCCGCCGGCCGCGGCGACCGCCCCACCGACTACCCCCGCTCCGGTCCCGCCTACGACTCGGAGCGGCGGGAACCCGAAGCGTCCGACGCGGAGGACGAACTCGCCGAAGACGGGGCCGCGCCGGCCGACGATGCGCCGGACGCGGATGACGAGCAGGCCGCCGGGGGTGAGCCCGAGGCCGACGAGCCGGACCTGCTGCCGGCTCCGGCCCCAGCGCCGACCGCGAACCGCCGGCCGCGGGCCCTGCCGGCGGTGCGGTCGAACCCCGATCCGCTGCCGGAGCCGCTGCCGCCGCGGTTGGACGAGGTCGTCCGGCGTTTGCGGGAGGACCTGCTGACGCTCGGCGGCCCCGCGGCCGCCCTCGCCGACGAGATCTGCGCCCGCCACCGCGACCGCCTCCGCGAGGCGCTGGGACTGTCCGAGTAGGGCGGTTTCCCTGCGTTCGGAGCGTCCCGGACCCTCGAAGGGTCCGGGACGCTGGCGCCGCACTCCACGGGGGCGGTCAGTTCTTCTCGCCGAACTCGTTGACCGGCGGTTCGCCGCCGAGGGCGTTGAAGGGTTCGCAGGCGGCGTTGACGGCCTTCACCTCCGCCTCGGTCAGCGGGCGGAGGCGGACGCCGCGGATCGCCGCGGTGGTTGCGTAGCTGGCGACGCCGAGCGGCTTGGACAGGTTCATCTCGCTGCGGGTGGAGACGATCCGGTCTTCGATGTTCGCGGCGAACAACTCCTCCCCGTCCAGCAGGGCCCGGACGCCGGCCTTCGTGACCTCCAGCCGCACCTTGTACCACCGGCCGTTCTCGAAGGCGTGGTAGGTGGTCGTCTCGTTCTCGCTGGCGTCGAAGCGGTCGATGGAGCTGAGCCCGACCAGCCCGCCGCCCCACCCGCCGAGAATCAGCGTGGCGTGCGAGGGCTGCTTCTCCGCGGGGCTCCAGACCGGGACGGTCAGCCCGCAGAAGAAGTCGGTGCCGGTCACCCGCTTCGCCTCCAGCTCGATCACGTAGTCCGTGGTCGGGAGCGTTTTGGCGACCTCCTGCGACACGGTCACGCCGGTCAGGTTGTTGCCGAACGGCAGCCGGATCGCCCCGTCCACGACCGCGACGTCGCCCTCGCCGCCGAACTTCGTCACCTCCCAGCCGGTCAGCGTTTTGCCGTCGAACAGCGACCGCCATGTCTTCTCGTCGCCCGTCTTCTCGTCGCCCGTCGCACGCTGTTGCGGCGCGGCCGGGGCGTTCTCGGGCGGGGGCTCGGCGGCCGGCGGCGCCCACAGGGCGACGGCGAGGAGCGGGGCGACGACCATCGGCGGGCGGCGGGACGGGGGGATGCGGACGCAGTCAAAGCCGGCGCGAGCCGGCGGACCGGCGCCACCGGACGGGCGACGCGGCGGCGGGGGCGCGGGCGAGCGGACCGGCCGTCGCGGCCCCCGCGGCGACCTAGTGTAGCGGGATCGCCCGCTTCACCGAGTCCGTCCGTTGTCCGCCGCCGATTCCCGCCCCGACCTTTCGTCCCCCGAGCCGGCCGTCGACGCGGCGGACGGGCCGGCGGGCGCCGCGCCGTCGCACGGGGAGGCGAAATCGCCCTCCCCGGCCGACGCAATCGCGGCGTTGCAGAAGGAAAACGATCTGCTGCGGGCGATCGCCGAGAACATGGGGCACCAGCGGCTCGTGAGGACGTTGCACGAGATCGCCGCCGGCGAGGACGGCCCAAGCTGCACGGCCTTGCTGGAACGCTCGTCCGGCGGGGCCTCCTGGCTCGAACGCGGCGCCGGCGGGCGGGAGATGGCCCGGGCGGTGGTGCGGACGCTGCCGGACCCCGCGAAGCTGCCGAAGCGGCCGGAGCCGCTGCCGTCGCCCCCGCCCTCGCTGGCCGGGGCCTGGGCGGTGCCGCTGTCGGGCGGGGGGCGGACCGGCCTGTGGATCGCCCCCACCCCGCCGACCGACGGGGACGAGGGCCGCGGCCGGCGGCTGTGGGAATTGGTCGGGGACGCGTTGTGGACCCGATTCGTCACCTCTGAAGCCCTGTCGGCGGCACGCGGGGCGCTGGCGCTGCGGGACGCTCAGGTGGCCCTGTACGCCGCCGCCGCGAAGGACGGCGAACCGCAGGCGGTGCTCACCCGGCTGCTGACCGCCCTGGCATCCGCCTGCGGGGCGGAGCGGGCGGCGCTGTACACCTCCGGACGGGACGGGCGCCGGATCGCCGCCGCCGGGGCCGAACTGCCCCGCCCGGTGGCGGCCGTCGCCGCGGAGCAGGAGGCGAAGCTCGCCGCCGCCGCGCCCGTGCGGTTGGCCGCGGGCGAGGGGGAAAACGGCGTGATCGCGTTCGACCAGGCGGCGTTGGCCCGCATCGGCGTCCGCTCGCTCATCGGCCGGGCGGCGGGGGTGTCGATCGGCGGCGGGGCGTCGGCGGCGTCGTTGCTGGTCATGAAGGCGGACGCCGCCCCGCTGCCGCCCCACGCGGAACGCACGCTGGCATGGGCCGGCGGGTTCTTCGCGGACGTGCTGCCCCGCTGCACCAAGGCCGCCGCCGCCAACCGCCTCGCCCGCCGCGACGGCCTGACCGGTTTGGCGAACCGCCGCACCTTCGACGAACGCCTCACGGCGCTGTTCGCCAGCGCCGCCGCGACCCACGGCGACCTCGCGGTGCTGATGTGCGACCTGGACCACTTCAAATCGGTCAACGACACCCACGGCCACGCCGTCGGCGACCGGGTGTTGAAGGAGGCCGCCGCGGCGATCCAGGAGGCGTTGGCCCACAGCCGCAGCGGCGACGCGGCCGTCGCGGCCCGCTACGGCGGGGAGGAGTTGGTCGTGTTGCTGCCGGATTTCGGTCCCGGCGGCGCCGCCCGCATCGCCGAACGCATCCGGGAGTCGATCGCACGGATCGAGCTGCCCGCCGGCGGCCCCCGGACGCACGTCACGACGAGCCTCGGCCTCGCCCTGTACCCCCACGACGCGGAGGACGCGGAATCCCTGATGCACGCCGCCGACGCCGCCCTCTACGCGGCGAAGACCGGCGGCCGGAACCGCATCGTCCGGGCCGGGGAGGGAAGCGCCGCGGTCGTTCCCGCGGCGCCGCGGTAGAGTGGGGGGCCCGCCCGCCCCGCAGCCGCAACCGTGGAGTTCGCCCGACCGTGACGTCCGCCGCCCCGTCGACCGTCCCCCTTCCGCCGCCGGGCGAGGACGTCTCCCTGAGGGACGTGCAGGCCCTGATCCGCCGCATGTTCGGCGACAAGGACGCCGCCCGCGGGCCCGAGGCGACCTTCCTATGGTTCACCGAAGAGGTGGGCGAGTTGGCCGGCGCCCTCCGCGGCGGGCCGAAGGAGGAACTGGCGCTGGAGTTCGCGGACGTGCTCGCCTGGCTGGCGACGCTGGCCAATATCGCCGGCGTGGATCTGGAGGACGCCGTCCGGGCGAAGTACGGCGGCGGCTGTCCCCGCTGCGGCGCCGCGGTCTGCGTCTGCGATCCCGCGAAAAAGCGGTGAATCTCGCCGGCCGGTTCGCCGCCGGAGCGTCTGGACGGTCGGCGAACAGGGCGGGGGGAACGGCTTCGCCCCGTCCGTGCAGGCGTTCGGCGGTCCTCAGCGCCGAAGCGGCGGGAAATCGACCGGGGGTTTGACCCGCGCACGCGACCCCCCGTAGCATCCCCCGCGGTCGCGCTCCCGACCCCTATTCCGTCCGTTCGGCCGGTTCCATGGTGCACAATCCGCCGCTCCGCATCGCCGCGTTGCTGGCGATCTGCGCCGGCGCCTTGATCGCCGTGCCGGCCCCCGCCGCCGATCCGAACGGCCCGGAGGTGAAGGCGGCGATCGAGAAGGGCGTGGCCTACCTCGCCCAGAACAAGCGGAGCGGCAACGGCGACGGGCGGCACATCCTCGCGGCCCTCGCCATGGCCAAGGGCGGGGCGGACAAGAACCACCCGGTGATCGTCTCCGCCCTGGCGGCGATCGACAAACGCACCGAGGGCGGGACCTACCGCCCGGAGCGGGACCACCTCTACACCGCCGGGCTCGAGCTGATGTTGCTCGAAGCGGCCGGCGATCCCGCGACCAACGCGGAGAAGATGCGGCCGATCCTCGGCTACGTGCTCGCCCAGCAGCAGTCCTACGGCGCCTGGTACTACCCGACCCAGGCGGCGAGAAACCCCGGCAGCTACTTCGGCGACACCAGCATCACCCAGTACAGCGTGCTCGGCCTGTGGACCGCCGAGCGGGCCGGGCTGGATCTGGAGACGCGCGTCTGGAACCGCCTGGCCGAGTGGCAGGTCGCCACGAAGCAGAAGGGCGGAACCTTCGCCTATCACCCGCGGCGCGACGGGACCGGGGAGATCAAGGACACGATGACCGCCGCCGGCGCCTGCAACCTGCTGCTCAGCGCCCGGTATCTGCACGGGGCCTCGGCGCTGGATGAGGCCCGGGCCGAGGCGGAGGCCGCGGAGCGGGCCGCCCGCGACGCCAAGAACGCCCTGATGAAGAAGTACGCCGCCCTCGACCGCCGCCTCGACTCCGCCGCCGCCGAAAAGGAACGGCAGGCGCAGGCCGGCGGACCGGTCGTGCCGCTCTCCACGATCCTCAAAACCGCCGACGGGGCGATCGACGCCCTCGCCCGGGGCATGCAGTTCGTCGACGGCCCCCACCGGCTCTATCTGATGTACACCGTGGAGCGACTCGGCGCCCTCTCCGGCCGGCGGACGATCGGCGACGTCGACTGGTACGAAGTCGGTTCCGAGCGGTTGCTCCGCACCCAGAAGCCCAACGGCTCCTGGGACGGCGAGGGACAGGCGGAGGTCGGCACCGCCTTCGCCGTGATGTTCCTCGCCCGGGCCACCGCCAAGGCGCTGGGCGAACGCAGCCTCTACGGCGGCGGCATGCTCAAGGGCGGCCGCGGTTTGCCGGACGACCTCACCCAAGCCCGCTTCACCGGCGACGAGATCACGTTCGACCGACCCACCGGGGAGTTGGCCGACCTGCTCTCCCAGTTGGAAGACTCCCGGGCCGCGGACGTGCCCGCCGCCCGGGAGGCGGTACTGGAAACCGTCCGGCTGGGCGACCGCGAAGCCCTGATCGGTCAGACGGCCCGGCTGCGTCGGCTCGTGGACGACCCGCGGCCGGAGGTGCGGGCGGTCGTCGCCTGGGCGCTCGCCCGCGGCGGCGGGGCGGAGGACGTGGCGGCGATCTTCGAAATGCTCGCGGAGGATCCCGACGCCGGCGTCGTGCAGGAGGCCCACAACGCCCTCTGCGTGCTCAGTCGGCTCCCCCGCGGCCCCGGCATCCCGCTGGCGATGACGCCGGAGCGGGAAGCGGCCCTGCGACGCCTCGAGGAACGCGACCTGCCCCCGACCTACGTCACCAACGACCGCCTCCGCATTCTGCCGGGCGGCCCGTTCGAAGGGCTGCCGCCGGGGCTCGAAGAGGAGGAACGGGCGAAGGCGTTCCACGACTGGCGGGCCGTCGCCACCGCGGCGTGGTCCGACTGGCGGGACGCCGTACGGCCCTACGAGCAGCGCGACTTCACGCCCGCTCCGAAACGGGTCGGCCGATGAGCGTCGCCTCCCCCACGAAAGCCCCCGCCGCGAAGGGGGCCGAGTCCCGGCCCGCGGCCGAACCGGTGATGGGCGTGACCGGCTACGACCGCGTCAGCGCCGGCGTGATCGCCGCCGTGCTGGGGCTGATCGTCGCCGTCGCCTACCTGTTCGTGCAGTGGTACATGCAGCACGAGTTCGCCGTCGATACTCTCCCGCCGATGGAGGTGATCCAGGTCGGCGGCGGCGATCCGGACGGCGCCCCGGACGACAGCCCGCTGCTGGAGAGCCTCGCCGAGCAGATCCCCGACCCCAGCCTGTCGGAGCTCCGCGAGGACGAGATGCAGGTCGAGGAGCTGATGGAGACGGTCGTGGACGTTTCCGACCGGGCCGCGAACCCCTCCCCGACGGCGGTCAGTTCCGACGCCGCCGGCGGGAAGGTCGGCAGCGCCAGCGGGATGGGCGGCCGCCCGCTGGGCTTCGGCCCCGGCGACGGCGGCGTTCCGGCCGAGCAGCGTTGGTTCATCTCCTTCAACGAGCAGGGCGGGCTGGAGGAGTACGCCCGGCAGCTGGAGTTCTTCGGAATCGAACTGGGCGCCCTCGACATCCGCGGCGGCACGCTGACGCTCCTGTCGAACCTCACGGCGGCCCAGCCGACCGTCACCCGCAAGGAGAGCGGCGGGAGCGACGAGCAGCGGCTCTACATGATCTGGCAGGGCGGCGGCCGGAAGCAGGCGGACGTCAAGCTGTTCGCCAAAGCCGGGATCGACGCCTCGGAGCTGCCCATCCTCCACTTCTACCCGGCCCGCACGGAGCAGATGTTGCTCCGGCTCGAACAGCAGCACGCGGGGCGCCCGCTGGCCGACGTCCGCCGCACCTACTTCGAAGTGAAGCCCGGCGGCGACGGGTACGTCTTCAGCGTCGCCCAGCAGTCTTACATCCGCTGACGATTTCTCTCCGCTGACGCGTCCGCCGCGTCCCTCCCCCGACGAACCGCCCAAACCCCCTCCCGCGATGCCGATTCTCGATTTTGCCGGTCTGGCGATTTACGTCGCGTTGGGCCTCACCGCGTTGGTGGGGCTGTTCATCACCGTGCTGCTGGTCCGCCGGGTCGCCCAAAAGCGGTTCCGCAGCGCCAAGGCGGCGGACGAGTTCGTCGACGAATGCCTCGCCCTGGTGGAACGCCGCGACTACGCCGCGGTGACGGAGCTGTGCGACTCCCCGCCGTATTGGAGCAAGGCGACGCCGCAGCTGATTCAGACCGCCACCGAGAACCGCCACCTGCTCCCCGGCCGCCTGCGGCGGACCGTGGCGGAGCGCTTCGAGCGGCACGTGCTGGCCGACCTGGAGTACCGCTCCAGCTGGGTGGCGACGATCGTGAAAACCGCCCCGATGCTCGGCCTGCTGGGCACGGTCGTGGGCATGATCTCCGCGTTCGCCAAGATCGCCGCCTCGGACCAGACCGGGACCGACCCCTCGCTGTTGGCGAACGACATCGCCGTCGCCCTGAACACCACCGCCAGCGGGCTGGCGATCGCGATCCCGATGGTGATCGCCGGCAACCTGCTCCAGAACAAGATCAGCAAGCTGCAGGACGGCGTCGAGGAGCGGCTCGGCCGGTACCTCGACGGGCTGATCGAGGCCGAATCCGGGGCCGCCGGATGAGCGAATCGCTCGAAACGCCCCGCGCCACCCACCGCCCGCCCCCGGCGGAGGACGATGACTACGTGCCCCCGCCGCGTGAGAAGCGGAAGGAGCTGGACTTCGACATCACGCCGATGATCGACGTGGTGTTCCTCCTGCTGATTTTTTTCATGGTGAGTAGCACGATGCAGGAGCCGGCCAAGTCCGACGCCCCCCCCGCGGTGCACGGGCAGGGAATCGACGCCGCCGGCACGATCAAGGTGATCCTGCTGCCGGAACGCGGCGGGGAGTACGAGGTGGAGCTGCCCGACGGCGAGATCGTCCCGCTGGAGGAGGCCCTGGAGACCGACCGCATCACCGCGGCGGTCGCCGCCGCCAGGGCGGCGAACCCGAGCAAGAACGAGGTCGTGCTGCTAGCCGACCGCGACGCCACCGCGGAGCAGACGTTCCCGATCCTCCGCCAGATCGGTGAGGTGGAGGGCGTGTCGGTTCACAACGAAGTGCAGGACCCCCGCTGACCCGTGCGGATCTCCTTTCCCTGCCCGCACTGCGCCGCCCCGTTGGGGATTTCCGCGTCCCGCGCGGGGGCCGTCGTCCGCTGCCCGGCCTGCCGGGACGTGCTGACGGTTCCCGAGGAGGACCAGCCGCTGCCCGAGCCGGATCCGACCGCCGCGGTCGCCCCGGGTCAGGCGCCGCTGAGCACGCAGTACGAGGAGGAGCCGTTCAAGTTCTCGCCGAAGCGGCGGGAGCAGGACGAGATGGACCTCACGCCGATGGTCGACGTGACCTTCCTCCTGCTGATTTTCTTCATGATTACAGCGAGCTTCAGCATCCAGAAGACGCTTCCCACCCCGGTGCCGGAGCCGGACGAGGAGGGCGTTTCGCAGCAGCTCGTCACGATGGACGAACTGGAGCAGGAGGCCGTCGTCGTGCGGCTGGAGGCCGAGGACGCGATCTACCTCGACGACAAGCCGGTCGCCTCGCTGGAGGACCTGCCGGACGCCCTCCGCGACGCCATGAACGCCCCCGGAGCGGCCGGCCGGGGCGAACTGGTGATCCAGGCCGCCGACGAGGCCCGGCACGAGGCGATCGTCGCCGCCTACGACGCCGCCGCCGGGCTGGGCGTGGAACGCGTCCGCCTCGCCGTGGCCGCCGAAGACTGACCGCCCGTCCGCCGCTCCGTTTCGTTTTCCCCCCGCTCCCGCAATCCCCCGCCATATGGCCCGTTTGGAGATCACAAGCCCGTCCGGCAAGGTGCGGGAGACCCCGCTGCCGGAGGCCGCGGGCCTGACGGTGGGTCGGCACGCCTCCTGCGACGTGCGGATCAACGCCGACGGCGTGCGGTCCGTGCACTGCCGGTTCCTGCCAGACGGCGACGGCTACCGCGTCTCCGCCGGCCCGGACGGCGGTCTGCGAGTGAACGGCTCCGAGGTGACGGAGAAGCGGCTGGCGGAGGGCGACAGGATCGCCGTCGGCCCGGCGAAGCTGACCTTCCGCGCCGACCGGCCCGCCGCGTCGACGGAGGAGAGCGAGGAACTGGCCCTCGTCGCGGCCTCCTCGGACACGCTGCCTGCCTGGGCGGACCCCGCCCGAGCCAAGGCCGCCGAAAACGACCGCAAACGCCGTGACGCCCCCCCGGCCTCCGCAGCGACGCCGGACGCAATGCCGAAGTCCAAGAACGTGTCGCGCCGCAACAGCGCTGCGGCGGACGACGACGCGGGCCTCGTCAGCGCCGCGGCCCAGTCGGCGATCTTTGAGGAGGTGGACGACGCGGACGATCCGTTCGACGACGGGGGCGACGACCCGAACCCCTTTGCCGCGGCGGCGGAGGACGCCGATGCCGGCGCAGAGGAAGACGACGACAACGGGCTCGGGGCCTTGGCCGCCCTCGCCGCCGACGAAACCGGCGAGACGCCCGCCGCCGAGGGGGAGGAGGGATCTGCCGACCCCGCCCCCGCGGCCGCCGACCCGGACAGCGGCGAACAACCCGTGCTGCTCCCCCCCGGCGGGAAGCTCGCCCCGCTGACGAAGCTCGCCGGCCCGCCGGCCCGGCCGGGGGAGCAGTCGATCTTTAAGAGCCCGCTGGTCCTCGGTCTGACGGCCCTCGCGGCGACGCTCACGCTGGCCGCCTTCGCCTTCGCGTTCCTCACCGCCCGGGAGCAGGCCCAACGGCTCTACGACGCCGCCGTCGAAGCTCGCGCGGCCGAGAAATACTCCGCGGCGTTGGAGACCTACGACCAATTCCTGCGGGACTATCCCGCCGACGCCCTCGTCCCCACCGTGCGGCGGGAGCGGGGCCTGACGA
The DNA here is from genome assembly GCF_043951915.1 of Alienimonas sp. DA493. Classification (NCBI taxonomy): domain Bacteria; kingdom Pseudomonadati; phylum Planctomycetota; class Planctomycetia; order Planctomycetales; family Planctomycetaceae; genus Alienimonas; species Alienimonas sp. DA493. The sequence continues at coordinate 20,485 of NZ_JBINJD010000028.1, forward strand.
CCATCGAGCGGGCCGTCGAGGGCTCCGGCGGCAAGTGGGCGGAGGGCGTGGAGGCGATCGAGACTTTCGTGCGGGAGAACCGCGACCGGGACGACTTCGCCGACAGCCACCCCGAACTGGCCGCTCTCTCCCGCCGGGCCGCCCTCGGAGCCGCCCGACAGGCGACCGCCGGCGGCCCCCGGGAACTGTTGGCCACGGTGGAGGAGGCCCAGACGCTCCACCGCCGCTACGCCGACCCCGAGGCCGCCAGCACGATTGATCAGTCCCGGGAGGTCGCCGCCGCCCTCCGCACGGCCGAGGCCGCGGTGGTGAAGCGGGAAACGTTCGGCGCGGCTCGGGCTGAGGTGACGGCCGCCCTGGATCGGGGCGATTTCGCCGCCGCCCACCGGGCCCGGGAGGATTTAATCGCCCGCTACCGCGATCTGGCGAACGACCGGGACGTGCGGCGATTGAAGGCCGACACGCTCTCCGCGGAGCGGGAGGCCGTCGCCCCGATTCCCGCCGCCGACGGCCCCCCGCCGGCGCCGCCCGCGACCCCGGCGGTTCTCGCCCCGGCGGTCGTCTCCCGGGCGGCCACGGGCGAGGCCTCGGACGGGCGTTCGCTGCTCACCCGGGCCGGTTCGAGCCTGTTCGCCGTGGACGCCGTCACGGCCGAGCCGCTGTGGCGGGCGCCGGTCGGCGGGGCCGGCGGGCTGGCCCCCTTCCTGCCGGTGAACGCCGACGCCGCCGGAGCCGCCGTGCTGATCTGCGACGCCGTTCGGCCGGCGCTGCTGTCGGTCGATCGGGCGAACGGTTCGGTCAACTGGCGGCTCCCCCTGCCGGCGCCGGCGACCGGTCCGCCCCGCAGCGCGGGCGGACAGGCCTTAATCGGCTGTGCGGACGGGTCGCTGCTGTCGGTCGATCCCGGCAGCGGGGCGATCACCGGCGGGCTGAAGTTCCCCCGCGGCGTGCTTTCCCCGCCGGTAGCGATCGGCGGAACCGACGACGCAAACCCCGGCCGCCTGCTGCTCGCCGCGGAGTGGGACGTGGTTTACACGCTCGTCGGCAACCCGCCGACGGTGGAGGCCGTCAGCTACGTCGGGCAGGGCGCCGGGGCCGTGGCGGCGCCGCTCCAGCCGATCGGCCGCTACGTGCTGATGTGCGACAACGACCGGGCCGACTCGGCCCTCCTGCGGGCGCTGGCGGTCGACCGGGAGGACGGCGGGGCGACGGAGGTCGGTCGCGCCCGGGTGCAGGGGCGGATCGACGTGCCGCCGGAACTGCGGGCCGACGTGCTGTTCGTCTCCTCCTCGCCGGAGCGGATGACGGCCTTCGCCGTCACGGACGAGGCGGATAAGGACGTGTTCTCCCGGCTGGCCGCCGCCCAACTGCCCGACCCGCGGCCGGTGCCGACCTACCTCGCCGCCGGCCCGGACGGGGCGCTGTGGGCGGCGGGCAGCGCCCTCCGCAAGCTGGAGCTGACCGGCGACGGGTTGCAGGTCACCCCCGCGGTGCTGGCGGTCGGCCGGCACGTCGCCCCGCCGCAGACGAACGTCGACCGGCTGTTCACGACCCGGCTGACCCCCGCCGGCGACGCCACCGTCTTCGCCGCCGCCGAGGCCGACGAGATGATCGGACTCAGCCGGACCGTGCTCGCCCCGGCCCTGCTGGCGGTGACCGGCGGCGCCCGGCCGGCGGCGCTGTCGGCCACCGGCGTGCTCACCCCGCTGGGCGACGGCTTCCCCCAGGCGGGAGCCGCCGGGGGAACTGACGGGGAGGGCGGGAACACGACCTTCCTCACCAACGGTCGCGACCTGCCCGGCCTGGGCGGCGACGGCCGCGACCCGCTGCTGGCCCGCCGGCTGCCGGACGGCGGCGTGGTCGTCGGCGTGGGCGGCGACCGCCCGCGGGCCTGGGAGATCGACGCCGACGGCCGGGCCGGCCGGCCGATCGACCTGCCGGCCGCCCCGCAACTCGCCCCGCTGCCGCTGGGGCCGGGCCTGCTGATCGCCGTGGCCCCCCGGCTGGAGTTGGCGATCGGACGGAGCGGGGCGAAGGTCACCGCGTACACCGCCCCGATCTCCGGCGACGAGGCGCCGGCGTGGACGGCCGCGGTCCGGCTGAGCGACACGAAGGCCGTCGTCACCGACGCCGCCGGGGCGATCCGCGTGATCCAATACGCCGACGGTTCCCCGGCGAGCCTCACCGAGTCGGCGGCGATCACGCCGGAGTGGTTCGCCGACCTGCCGCCCGTCCCCGCCGGGGACGGGCTGATCGTCGTCGGGTCCGACGGGCAGCTCCGCCGGCTCAACGGCGCCACCCTGGGCGAGACGGCCTCCGTCGCCCTGCCGGCCAAGCCCCTGTTCGCACCGGCGGTCGTCGGCGACCGGGTGCTCGTGGCGCTGGAGAACGGCACGGTGGCGGGCTTCGCGGCGGCGGATCTGACCGCACAGACCTCCACCCCCCTGCCGGAACCCGCGGCCGGCCCGCCGGGGGGGCTGGGCAATGAGGGGGCGGCGATCGTGACCGCCGGCGGCGTCGCGGTGCGGTTCGACCCGGTCGGCGGCGGGGAGACCGGCCGCGTCGAAACCGGGCAGCCGCTGGTCGGGGCGCCGTTCCTCGTGGGCGATCAACCGGCCGCCGCCGCCGCGGACGGGGCGGTCGTTCGACTGGACTTCGCCCCGGCCGGGGAGACCGTGGCGGACAGGAGCGAACCGTGAACGACCCGCTATTCCCCCCCGCGATCCGGCTTGGTCGGGCGCTGGCGGCCTGCGCGCTGCTGGTTCTGTGCGGGGTCGCGCCGGCCCGCGCTCAAAACGGGCTGCCCACGCTGGAGGACCTGCCGCTGCCGAGCGCCGCGGAGCTGCTGGCCCGGCGACCGACCGACCGGTTGGTGCTGCGGACCGGCGGGGTGATCGAGGTCGCCGCCGTTTCGCCGCGACCGGACACCCTTGCCAAGCTGGCCCGCCGTCACGACTACGTGCAGCGGATGGCCGGCCGCGACGCCGAGGCCCGCAAGGCGGAGATCGCCCGCTATCTGCGGGGGGACCCGGCCGAACCGAAGGTCTCGCTCCGGCCGCAGGCGGTTCGCCGCCTCGCCGAGGAGTTCGACGCCCTGCCCGACGAGACGATCCGCCGGGCGGTCGAGGAACTGGGCGGTCGCGAGGCCGCGGAGAAGGTCGCCGATCTCGAGGGCGCCCGGCTGCGGGCGGAGGCGGTCGTGGGCAGCCGGGACGAGTATCTGGCGACGGCCGAGCGTCTCGAACGGCTGGACGTGTTCCTGCTCGACGAGGAACTGGAGGACCCGGAGTTCAGCGTCGACACGTTCAAGGTGGATCGGATCATCCACCACGAAGACCTGATGCTGGAGCGGGCGGACGCGCTGCTGGCCGAAGGGGACATGCGGACCGCCTACGAGCTGCTGTTCGCCCTCGCCCGGATGCGGAGCAGCGAGGTCCTCCCCGACGGCTGGCCGGGCCTGCGGGAGCGGCTGGACCGGGCGGCGTTCATCGACGCCGGGGAGTTGCTCGAACTGGGCCAGCTCGAGGGGGCGCTGGGCCGGATGGAGGTGCTGCTCGACCGAGCCCCGGAGTTCCCCGGCGGGCTGGATCGACTGGCGGCGGCGGCGGACGGCCTGATCGAGACGGCGGTCGCCGCGGACGACCAGCGGAAGGCCCGGTTCTTCCTTGCCCGGCTCCGCAGCCGCGGCCCGCAGCACCCGGTCACGCGGAAGTGGGACGACCAGTTCTCGCAGCGGGCGCTCGCCCTGATGGCGGACGCGAACGCCGCGGCCGGCGACGACCCGGCCCGCGCCGCGGACCTCATCCGCGAGGCGGCCCGCGTGGATCCGACCGCCCCCGGCGTGGAGCGGGCCTTCACGCGGCTCACGCGGCGCTACCAGGTGTTGCGGGCCGGCGTGCTGGACCTGCCGCCGCCCGATTCTCGGGAGGACTCGGCTCTCGGCGACGCCCCGCCGCCGTTCCCCCCGACCGACGCCGCCGACCGCGGGCGGTTCCTCGTGGCCAGCCGGCTCTTCGAGATCGACCGCGTGGACGAGGCGCCGCACTACCGCAGCAACCTGCTGGAGGGCTGGGAGCCGACCGACCTGGGCCGCCGCGCGACGTTCTCCCTGCGGCCGGGATTCCCGGGTTGGCTGCCCCAGCCGCCGCTGGACGCCGCGGACGTGCTCGCCGGGTTGCAGGACCGGCTCGACCAGAACTCGCCGCTGTTCGAGGAACGGCTGGCGGAGGAGATCGCCGGTGTGCGACAGCTTTCGCCGCGGGAGTTCGAGGTGATTTTCAACCGCGTTCCGCTGCGGACGGAGGCGACGCTCGCCGCTCCGGTGCGGGTCCTGCCGCGGGAACCGGGCGCCGCCGACGGCTCCCCCGCTCCGGTTCTGAAGACGCCGTTCTTCCCGCGGGAGCCGGACTCCGCGGACCGGCCGGGCGTGGCCGTCTACCGCCGGGCGGTGCCGGAGCCGGCGGACTCCCCCCAGTTCCATGTCGCGGAGGTGCGGGAGACGGCCTACCCGGACGGACCCTCGCTGATGCAGGCCTTCCGCCGCGGAGAGTTCGACCTGCTCGTCCATCCCCGACCCTGGGACGTACCGGCGCTGCTGCGGGACGAAAGCGTCTTGAGCTTCCGCTCCAGCGTGCCGGCGGCCCACGTGCTGCAGGTCAATCCGCGGTCGGAGACGATGAAGAACGCCGAGTTGCGCAAGGCGTTGCTGCTCGCTCCGGACCGGGAGGCGATTATGAACGCCGCGGTGTTCCGGACCGCGGAGGCCCAGGCCGCGGGGCTGGGGCGGGTGATCTCCGCCCCGTTCCCCAGCTTCAGCGAGGCGACGAACCCGCTGCTGGAACCCCGGCGGCAGAACCTCACCCTCGCCTTCGCCCTCGCTCTGGCGGCCGGCAAGGCGCTGGGGGCCGACGACGGCGGGCAGGTGCCCGAACTGACGATTCTCGCCCCCGACGACGCCGTGGTCGCCGGCGTGCTGGACGAACTGGCGGCGACCTGGGAGCGCATCGGGCTGACGATCCGGGTGGTCAGCGGCTCCGACGCCGCCCGGCTGGCCGCGGACGACCCGGACGGCTGGGACCTCGCCTACCGCACCCTGCGGATGCGGGAGCCGGCCCGGGAGATCGCCCCGCTGCTGACCAACAGCGACGACGTGACCCTCGAAAGCCTGCTGACGCTGTCCGACTGGCTGCGGCGGGACCTGATCGCCCTGGAGCGGGTCGGCAACCGCAACGACGCCGTCGCCCTGCTGCACGACCTTCACCGCCACATGCGGAGCGAGGTGCGGGTGATCCCGCTGTTCGAGATCGACGAGTACGTTTTCGCCCGCACCACGCTGCGCAACGTCGAGGGGCCGCTGGTGCACCCGTACCAGGGCGTGGAACGCTGGCAGGTCGACGCGACCCCGCCCGCGGACGATTTCGAACTGCCGGAGGTGGGACAGTGAACCGTATTTGCACGCCCCGCCTCGGTACGCTGCGGACGGCGTGGGCGCTGGCGGCGTTCGCTTGCGGTTTCGCGGGGACGAACCCCCTGAGCGCGCAGGACGAGAACCTGCCGGAGTGGGAGCGCCGGCCGTATCAGGTGCGGGTGAGCCTCGCCGCCGACGCCGCCGTCCCGCCGGGCCGCGTCGATGCGGTGCGGGCCGAGTTGGGCGACCTGCTGTGGCGGACCTTCGGGGAGCACTGGGAGGTGTCGTTCGCCCCGCCGCCCGCCGCGCTGACCCGGGCGGACGCCGCCGGTCTGGGCCGCTTGCGGCCGGAGGACTTTCCGCCGCCGGCCGACCCGCCGACGGAGGAGGAGCCGAACCCGCCCCGGCCGCCGGACCGCTGGTTCGTGGTCGCGATCGCCCCCGCGGCCTCGCCGGGACACGGCGCCGGCGACCCGCAGGCCCGCACGGTCGCGGCTCGGGAATGGGACGGCACGCGGCGGGTTCTCGGCCCGGTGCGGACCGCCGACGCCACCGGCCTGCCCGCCGCCGTGCAGGCCGCGGGGCGGCTGGTGCGGGATCTGTTTCACCCGGAGTACCGCGTCGCTCCCGTGCCAGACGCCCCGGTCGGCTCGACGGAGGTGCGGCTGACCGCTCGGGCCGCCGCGCTGCCGGTCCGCGACCCGGCCGCCGACCCGCTGGCGCCGGGACGCTGGCTGAGCGTGTTCCTGCGGCTCTACCAGCGGGACGGGGCGTTGCGGGAGATCCGCGAGACGCCGTACACCTTCCTCCGCGTCGGTCCCGTGCTGGACAAGGAGGACCCGGCCCGCACGCAGTCCGGCGAGGTCGTCAGCGCCCTGCGGAGCGGCGTCGGTCGCACCCGGGGCCGCACGCAAACGCTGGCCCGGCCGATTCATCAGCAGGAAGACGGCACCTCCCTGCGGCTGATCGCCCGCGGCAGCGCCGCCGACGCCGGCGCCGGGCGGCCGCTGGTGGGGTATCGGGTGAAGCTGGCCGACCGCCGCACGCTGCCGTCGGATCTCCCGCCGCCCGAGGAGGGCGAGGAGCGGCCGGAGCCGGTCCCCGAACCGTTCGAGGAGGTCAGCGACCGCGGCGGCCGGATCACGGTCCCCGTCGCCCCGCCGACGCTGCCGGACGAGGAGCCGGCGCCGGGGCTCGTCTGGCTGCACGTCTACAGCGGCAAGGCGAAGCTCGGGGCGCTGCCGTACGTCGCCGGAGCGGCGCCGACCGACGTGCTGGAACTGGACGACGACGCACTGCGGCTGGGCCTGGAGGGCGAGTACGCCCTGCTGTCCGGGGAGATGTTGGAGGTGGTCGCGAACCGGGCGGTGCTGACGGCCCGGGCGAAGAAGAGCGCCAAGGAGCAGAACTACGAGGCGGCGGAGGCCCGGCTGGAGGAACTCGCCGACCTTCCGCGGGGCGAGACCTTCAAGCGCCGGATCGACGCCCTCGCCGCCGGGGTGCGGGCCGAGGCGCTGGAGTCCGGCGACCGCCTGACCGCCGCCCGGGCGGCGAAGCTGGCGGAGAAGATGCGGGAGCTGGCCGACGCGTACCTCTCCGCGGACCCGCTGGCCGCCGCGAAGGCGCAGGTGGCCGAGTTGAAGGAATTGGCGGAGGAGATCGAGGAACGCGAACGCCGCGCCGCCGGCCGCCGCCGGGCCCGGGACAGCCGCTAAAACAGGAGTCCCGCAGGCGGAGCCTCCCGGACCCTTCAAGGGTCCGGGACGCTGGCGTTGCCGGTCGCGACGGCAAACGAAGATGCGTTCTACAGAGCCCCGCGGGCGGCGTCGCAGAAGGCGGCGACCTTCGCCGGGTCCTTAATCCCGGGGGCGTTCTCGACGCCGCCGGCGACGTCCACGCCCCACGGTCGCACGATCCGCACCGCTTCGGCGACGTTCTCCGGCGTCAGCCCCCCGGCGAGGATCACCGGCGGGAGCTTGTCGCCGACCCGGTCCAGTTCGTCCCGCAGCGCGTGCCAGTCCAGCTTCGCCCCGGTCCCGCCGTAGGCGCCGGGCACGGCGGCGTCGAGCAGGACGTGACTCGGTATGAGCTCCGCCGCGGCGGCGAGGTGGTCGAGCAACGGACCGAGCGACCCGCCGACCCGCCAGGCCCGCACCCGGGCGACGCCGTCCGGCAGATGGACGACCAAACCGAACCGCGTCGGCGGTTCGTCCCCGTGCAGTTGAACGCCGGCCAAGTCGTACGTCTCCGGGGCCTCCATCAGATCCGGCCCGTCCGCGTTGACGAAGACGCCCCACGGCTGGACCGCGGCCGCCCGCGCCGCCGCCGCCAGCGGACCGGCGCCCGCTCCGCCCGCTCGGACGAATCGCTTTGATCCGCTCCAGAAGTTGAGGCCGACCGCGTCCGGCGCGGCGTCAGACCCGCAAACGGCCGCCAGATTCGCCGGGTCGGTGAAGCCGCAGATTTTGACGAACATGGCGCCTTCTGAGCGAGCGGGGGACGTCAGCCCGCCGAGTTTTCTTCGAGGCAGGAGCACACGGCGGGCTGACGCCCCCCGCTCGCCTTGGCGATGCTACGCCAGGCTCCATTCGCCCGGGTCCAGATTATAAAAGTCCCGCAGGATGCCGAACAGGTCCGGGAGCTTCATCCGCAGGGTGCGGGGCTTTTCGAAGAAGCACTCCGTGGCAACGGCGAAGAACTCCGCCGGGTCGGTGGCGCCGTAGGCGTCCAGCAGGCCGGGCAGGCCGCGGTCCACCTCGTCGGCGTGCTTCTGGAACGCCGCCTCGGCGACGGCCTCCCAGCGGTGGCGGGCGGCGCCGGTCAGGCCGGGGACGCCGTCGGCGAAGCGGTCGGCCAGGTCCAGCACGTGGGCGAACTCGTGGAACACCAGGTTGCGGCCGTCGTCCGGGTTCTCCGCCCCGGCCAGCACGTCCGGCCAACTGAGCACCACGGCCCCGCCCATGTGGGCCTCGCCCAGTCGGCCCTCCGCCCCGCTGATCGTCGGCCCCCCGCCGAAGGACGCATCGCCCAGCAGTCGGCTGGCGGTCACGCGGTAGGCGGTCGGGTAGACGAGGACGCTGGTCAGCGGGCCGAACCAGTCGGCCTTCTCCGGCGGCGCCGGATCGCCGGCGAGCAGCAACGCGGCCTGGGCGGCGATCACGGCCCGCATCTCGTCCGTTAGGTCCAGGCCGTTGCAGCCCTCCCAGTTCTTCTCCGCCAGCAGGATGCGGACCCCGGCCCGCACCCGCTCCGCGACGGGGCGGGGGAACCGCTCGAAGGCGGCGAACTGATCGCGAATCGCCCGCTCCCACAGTTCGGGCAGCGGGTCGTCCAACAGCGCGCGACGCCGGCGGGTGCGGAAAAAGCCGAACACCGGCTACCGCGTTTGCGTGTCGCGGCGTTCCCGGCCCTCGGGCAGCGGCACGGAGTCGTCCACGTCGGAGGTGTCCACCGGTCCGGTCGGCGGTGGACCGTCGGTCGAATTCAGCGCCGGCTTGGGCTGGTTGCGCATCGAGGCCGAACGGGACCACCACTCCTCGGAGCGTTCCGCGTCGTAGGCGGGGTTGGGACGGGGCAGCAGGGCGCCGGTGTCCGCCCGGTAAGCGGCCAGAAGCGACCGCAGTTCCGCCGTGCGCTCCGGCAAGGCGGCGGCGAGGTTGTTCGTCTCGCCCAGGTCCTCGCGGAGGTCGTACAGCTCCGGCTCCGTCGTGCCGTCCGCCGTGAAGAACTCGATCAGCTTGTGGTGCCCCACCCGCACGGCGCTGGCCGGTCGGCTGTGGTGGTAGTGCGGGTAGTGCCAGAACACGGCGTCGCGGGCGGCGTCGCACTCCCCGCGGAGCACCGGCACGAGGCTCACCCCGTCCATCACCACGCCCGCCGGCGGTTCGGAACCGGCCAGGTGCAGGATCGTCGGGGTCAGGTCGCTGGTCGTCACCGCCGCGTCGCAGGCCCGGCCGCCGTCGGTCACGCCGGGCCAGTGGACCAGCAGCGGCACGCGGATGCCGCCCTCGTACAGGGAGCCCTTCTCGCCCCGCAGCGGAGCGTTGCTGCTCACCGGGGAGCCGCTCTGCCCGTGAATCGACGACGGGTCGCCGTGGTAGACGGAGTGCAGGCCGCCGTTGTCGGAGGTGAACAGGATCACCGTCTCCTCCGCCTGTCCGGTCTCCTCCAACACCTCCCGCAGGCGGCCGACGGAGTGGTCCACCATCTCCAGCATCGCCGCGAACGCCGGATCGCTGGGGTGATCCTCGGCCTTCGGCTTCGCCTCGTATTTGGCGATCAGGTCCGGCCGGGCGTGCACCGGGATGTGCACGGCGAAGTGCGACAGCAGGCAGACCCAGGGCGTCTCGTCGTCGGCGTGGTCGCGGATGAAGGTTTCGGTCCGCTCGGTGAGCACCTCGGTGGTGTATTCGCCCTCGCGCTTCTCGAAGCCGTCCGGGGTGGTGAGGCTCGGGGAGACGTTGCGGCCGGTGACGAGCCATTCGTCGAAGCCGCGGGCGCCGGGGCCCTCCACGTCGTTCGTCCCGCCGAGGTGCCACTTGCCGAAGCTGGCCGTGGTCGCGGCGTCGCCGAGCACCGTGGCGAAGGTGACTTCGTCCAGCGGCAGCCGATTCGGGATCGGCGGCTCCAGCAGGGGGGCGAACGGGCGGAAGTGCCCGGGGATGAAGTTCGTCAGGCCGGTGCGGGCCGGGTCGCGGCCGGTCATCAGCGAGGCCCGGCTGGGGCTGCACACCGGGCAACTGGCGTAGGCCGCGGTGAACTTCAGCCCGTCCGTGGCGAGCTGGTCGATGTGCGGGGTCTCGTGGAACGAGTTGCCGTAGCAGCCCAGGTCCGCCCAACCGAGGTCGTCCACGAAGACGATCAGCACGTTCCGCGGCGGTTCCACGGCGCTGGCGGAGGGGGCGTCGGCCGGGACCGGTTGCAGGGCCGGCCGGCCGGGGACGACCGTCGGTCCGGCCTGGGCGAACAGGGCGGCGGGACACGCCAGCAGCGCGACCCACAGCGCCGCCACGGGCGCGGCCGGTCGGACAACGGTACGGATCATCAACTCTCTCCGGACGGGAGCCGCCATTGTGACGGGCTTCGGGGATGGAAGGAAATGTATGCGGATCAGGAAGACGGCGCCGAGCGGCCGCGGTTCGAAACGACGCCGGCGGGCTCCGGGTAACCGCTACGTCCCCACCCCGCTCGTCCGCAGGCGCCCCCGATGTCCTCGCCGTTGCTGCTCTGTCTCGCGCTCCCGCTGGCCGCCGGCCCGCAGGCGGCCCCGCCCCCGGCCGACCACGGTCTCTCGCCCGTCGCGGCGTTCCTCGCCGGGGGCGATCTCGCCGGGGCCGAAGCGGCCCTGAACGAAACGCTGGAGAAGTCCCCCGGCGACGACGACGCCCTGTTCTCATTGGGGGTGGTAAAGTTCCTCGGCGGGATCGAGGAGTTCGTCCAGTTCCTCTCCGCCCACGGCAGCACGGACCGGCTCGGCGGTCTGCTGCCGTTCGCCCGGCTGCCGGCCCCGCCGAACGCCGACCCGCAACCGGTCAGCTACGAACAGTGGCGGCAGGCCCGCGTGGAGTTGATCGCCGCCTTCGACGAGGCCGACGCCGTGCTGGCGAAGATCGACGGCCCGGTCGACGTGCGGCTGGCGCTCGCCGAGCTGCGGCTCGATCTGAACGGCGACGGCTCCGCCGGGGAGGGGGAGCGGGTGTTGAGCCTGCTGGGCCGCGGCGGCCTGCAACTGGAGGGGCGCCGCGGCGTCCGCGGCGACGAACCGCCGGCGGGGGACGGGTTGGTCACCCACTTCGACCGGGCGGACGCCGAGTGGCTCCGCGGGTACTGCGACCTGCTCTCCGCGATCCTGGAGACGATGCTGGCCCACGACGCGGAGAACTGGTGGAACCACTGCGCCCACCTCCTGTTCGCCGAACCGGAGGGCGTGCCCGCCTACCTGCTGACCGATCTGGGCGAGGGCTTCAGCGTGGGACGGATCGCCGACGCCGTCGCCGCGATTCACCACGTCAACTTCCCCGTCCGCGAGCCGGAGCGGATGAGCCGGGCCCGGCAGCGCCTGCTGGGCATGATCGGCCACAGCCGGGCGATGTGGGAGCTGATCCTCGCCGAGACTGACGGCGACCGCGAATGGATCCCCGGCCCCGGGCAGAGTTCCTCCACTGGCGTGACGATGTCGCGGGAGCGCGTCGACGGCTGGCTGACGTTCCTCGACGAAGCCGAGGCGCTGCTCAACGGCGAGAAGCTCGTCCCCTTCTGGCGGCCCCAGCCGGCCGACCGGGCCGACGCCCCGAACGGCGTGAACCTGCGGCGGGTCTTTGAGGAGCCGCGGCGATTCGATCTGGTCGAGTGGGTGCAGGGCCCGGGGGCCGAGCCCTATCTGGAACGGGGCGAGGCGACCGACCCGGCCGTCTGGCGGCGACTCCAGCGCCTGTTCAACGGGAACTTCTTCGGCTTCGCGGTACTGATTAACTGACGCCGCGCAAGAAAGCGTCCCGGACGCTCGAAGCGTCCGGGACGCTGCGCTTTCGCACCCATCGCCCGGTTCAGAACACCGAATACAGCACATCGCGGGCGCGTTCGACCAGCTCCGGGTCTTTCGCTTCGATCTTCTTGAGGTGTTTGCGGGCCTCGACGACGTGCGGCGGGGGCGACGCGTCGGCGTCGGCGGTCTCCGGCACGTCCCGCTCGGCTTCCAGCAGGTACTGGATGATCGCCCGCTTCACGGCCGGTACGTCGTAGGCCTCCTCGTCGTAGAGCCCGGCGATGCGGTCCATCGCCGCCCAGTCCTTCCAGCGGGCCAGGTCGGCGATGACGACCTCGGCCAGGTCGGAGTAGGCCAACTGGAGCCGCAGGGCCTCCTTGAGGCGTTCCTTCGGGATCCGATCGTCGCCGTACTGCCACATGAACCGCACGGCCTGCATCGCGGCGTACACCTCGCTGAAGGGCACCGGGATCGGCTCGCCGGCGTCGTCCTTCAGCGGCTGACCGTCGGGGCCGAGCACGTACTTCGGCCGCAGCTTGGCGTCCTCCAGCTCCTTCAGGCCCTGCTCGCCCGTGAGGAGCAACAAGCCGCTCATCAGCCCGTCGATGCCGATGCGGAACTCGTCGGTGCCGGCGAAGATCCGCTTCCGCAGCACGTCGGCGTCCGCCTCGGTGCCGCACAGGCCCAGCAGCATGCCGTAGAAGGCGAGGCGGGACGGGTCGGTATCCGGGTCGGCGACCCACTTCGCCAGTTTCGCCCGGGGCAGTTCGTCGGCGATCGCCTCCACCTCCTCGAACGGCACGTTGCCGAACTCGCCGTAGGCGTCGGAGGCGACCAAGTCGTCCGGGTGTTCCAGGTGCGCCAGGTAGTACCGCAGGCGGTCGGCCGTCGGGGCGTCGGGGCCGGGGTTGTTCTGCAGGTACTCAAAGCCGGCCTCGCTGATCGGCACGGGCAGGTCCCACTCGAGGATCTCCCCGCCGCCGGCCGTCAGCAGCAGCGTTTCGCCGGTCTGGCCGGACTGGTAGCCCCGCAACTTCAGCTTCTTGCCCTCGGCGTACGGTCCCTTCAACGACTTCTTGACGAGAAACCGGGTGTAGGCCGGATTGTCCCGGGCGTCGCCGCCGCGGTCGGCTTCGAGCCACTCGGCCAGGACCACCACGTCGCTTTCGGCCAACTGGTCCGAGAGCGTCAGCCCGGGCGCCTCGCAGAACGGACAGGCCAACGCGACGGAGAGGAGCAGGGCGGCGGTCATGCGGAAGGTCCTCCGGGGCGGCGATCAATGGGCGAATACAACGTCAGTCCTACTCCACGACCCGCGCCCCGTCGATGCGGTAGAGCCGCAGCCAGTCGTCGCCGTCCCGCTGCGGGTCGAGGTGAAACGTCCCCACCACGTCGAACGGCCGGTTCTGGATGTAGCGGCTCTCCTCCCCCTCGGCGAGCTTCACCGTGACGAGGTCGTAGGGCTTCGGGTTGCGGCCGAAACAGCAGATCTGATTATCCCGGGCCAGGATGAAGGCCCGCACCGGGTCGGCGTAGGTCGGGTACATGAACCCCCGCAGCGTGACCTGCTGCCCGTCGAGGTCGCGGAGCCAGTCCGGGAAATGCTCCACCACGTCGGCGGGGACCGGCTCGGCGTTGAGGACCCTGAGCAGGTCCAGATCGTCGAACGACACCCGCAGCGTGCCGTTCCCGGCGGGGGAGAAGCTGTTGATCGGCACGAGCAGCTTGAGCTCCCGCGCCTCGGCGGGCTCCTCCGCGGCGGCCTCCTCCATCGCGGCAAGCGCCGCCGGGGAGCCGGGCGGCGGGGCGGCCAGCGTCGGCTCCTCCGCCGAGGCCATCGCGCCGTCGAAGCCCCCGTCGAACCCGCCGTCGAAGCCGTCGTCCTGCTCCGCCGCGGCGAGCGCGATCGCCGGTCGTTCGTCGGTCGGTTCGCCCGCCTCCTCCGGGGCGCCGTCGCTGCGGGGCGGGGCGTCCCCGGCGCCGTCCGCGACCGACTCCGTCGCGACGCCTCGGCCGGCTTCGTCGTCGGCCCCGGCGATTTCGCTGTAGGTCGCGCCCTCCTCGGCGGGGCCGCACCCGGCGAGCAGCGCGAGCCCCAGCGCCGCGGCGGGGGCGGGGGTCAGCAGCGCGCGCTTCAAAACGACGTCCTCGCCGGCCCGCTCTGGGTGGCCTTGATGCGGAAGATCGGGTCCACCTCCGTCTGATTGCCCTCGGGCCGCAGCTCGAAGGTGCCGGCGACGCTGACCAGTCCGGCGGTGAAATCCGTGGTGGTTCCGGTCATATCGACTCGAATCATGTCCGTCACCTTCGGTTTGCCGCCGAAGCAGCACTCGCCGCTGTCCTTGACGAAGATGAAGGAGGTGATGTCCTCGGTCTTCGCCTCGGGATACATGTAGCCCTTCAGAAAGACCTTTTCGCCGTCCAGCCGCTTGATCGCCTCGCTGTAGCGGCCGGTCGGGGCGAGGGCCCGCTGGGCGATGTCGGCGGTGAAGTCCAGCCGGGTGTGGCCCGGAGGCAACTCGTTGGCGTAGGCGATCGAGTGGTACGTCGCCCCGCCGGCCAGCCCGGTCAGGGAGAGCAGTCCGCCCAGCGCGACCATCCACAGGCCGGCGCCGTCGTGCCGGCGGATCGTCCGCCAGGCCGTGAAGGCCGTGACGAGCCCCGCCGCGGCGATCAGGAAGCCGATCACCCCCACCGTCGGCAGGAAGGCCGTCAGCGAACACAGCCCCAGCACTGCCGAGACCGGCGCCGAGACCGGGATCGGTTTGTAGTCGAAGTCCACGCGCTCCGTTTGCGGCAGCGAGGCGGCCTGTGGAACGGCGACGGTGTCGAGGGCGGCGGCGCTCATGGGCGGAGGGGCGAAAACGGGGACGGCGCGCGGCATCCTATCACGGCGCAGGGGGCGATCTATCAGATTGTACGTCCGCGGGGCCGCGGGCGTGGGACGGATTCGCTGCCCGCGGCCGACGAAGGCATGGCCACGCCGCCGCCCCGGGACGTACTGTCACGACCCGGAACCTCCCCGCCGTCCGGCGTTCCCCCTTTCTGCTTCCCCCGCAAGATCCCGTGCCATGTCGTTGCCGTGGCGGTTCGCCCCGCTGGACCCGACCCGCGTTCGCCGGCTGTCCGAGGCCCTGTCGATCGGTCCGCTGACGGCCCAGGTGCTCATCGCCCGCGGCCTGGACGAACCGGCGACCGCCAAGGCGTTCCTCACGCCCTCCCCCAACGACCTGCACGACCCGGACACGCTGCCCGGCGTCTCCGAGGCCGCCGACCGCATCGTCGCCGCGGTGCGGGACGGGCGGCGGATCACGATTTTCGGCGACTACGACGTCGACGGCATCACCTCGACCGCCCTGCTGGTCGACTGCCTGCGGCTGGCCGGGGCGAATGCGGACTACGTCATCCCGAACCGCAACGACGGCTACGGCCTGAACGTCGCCGCCATCGAGAAGCTGCACGCCGAGGACCCGCGGCGGCTGGTCGTCACCGTGGACTGCGGGATCACCTCCGTGGCGGAGGCCCGGCGGGCGAACGAACTCGGGCTCGAACTGATCGTCACCGACCACCACACCCCCGGCGAAACGCTGCCGCCGGCCGCCGTCGTGGTGCACCCCCGCCGGCCGGACGCCGCAACCGCCTACGCCTACGGGGAACTCTGCGGGGCCGGCGTGGCCTTCAAGCTGGCATGGGCGGTGGCGAAACGGCTGGGGGACGGCAGCCGCGTCAACGAACGGTTCAAGGCCTGGTTGATCCGGGCGCTCGGCCTGACGGCCCTCGCCACGGTCGCGGACATGGTCCCGCTGACTGGCGAGAACCGGACCTTCGTCCACTGCGGGCTGCGGAGCCTCTACCACCACGCCCCGCCGGGGTTGCGGGCGCTGCTGAACGTCTGCGGCATCGAGGAGGGCCGGCCGATCACCGCGGAGGACGTGGGCTACAAGGTCGGCCCCCGCATCAACGCCGCCGGCCGGTTGGAGCAGGCCAGCCTCGCCGTCGACCTGCTGCTCTCGCACGACGAGAACCGCTGCGGCCAACTGGCGGATTACCTCGACACCCTGAACGAGACCCGCAAGAAGACCGAGGCCGACGTGGTGAAGGCCGCCAAGAAACAGGCCGTCGACCGCGGCTGGGCGGAGCGGCCCGGGCTGACGCTGGCCGGCGACGACTGGCACGCCGGGGTGGTGGGCATCGCCGCGGGGCGGGTCGCGGAGAAGTTCGACTGCCCCGCAATCGTGATCGCCTTCGGCCACAACGGCGACCCGGACCTCGGCGCCGGCTCCGCCCGCTCCCGGCCGGGGTTCGACCTGCACGCCAGCCTCGCCCGCTGCGCCGAGCACCTGGAGACCTTCGGCGGGCACACGATGGCCGCGGGGCTGAAGGTCCGGCGCGAGAACCTCGACGCCTTCCGCGAAGCGTTCGCCGCCGACGTCGCGGAGCATTTCCGTCCCGAGGCCGCCGACGCCCGGGTCGACGCGGAGGTCCGGCTGGCCGACTGCACCCTGCCGGCCGTCAAAGAGTTGGACGAGAAACTCGGCCCGTTCGGCAAATCGAACCGGCGGCCGGTGTTCGTCGCCACGAACGTCACGCTCGAGGGCGAACCGCGGACGATGGGCCGGGACGGCTCGCACCTGTCGGCCCGGCTGGCCCAGACGGGGCGGGTGATGAAGGCCGTCGCCTGGGGCCGGGCCGCCGACGCCCACACGCTGGCCGTCGGCCCGCTGGCGGTGTCGTTCACCGCGGAGGTGAACCGCTGGAAGAACGGCGAATCGGTGCAACTCCAACTCCGCCAGTGGCAGCCCTGCTGAGGGCGGCCCTGCGGGGGGGCGGACTGAAGACCGGGGTCGGCCGGAGGGGCCGGCCGGGAGGAGCGGGTTGCGGCCCGGGGCCGTCGGTCCGATCCTCGCCCCGCCGCATCCCCCCGCGCCGCCCGTTCCCCGATGTCCCGCGTCGTCCGTTCCGTTCTCCTCCTGACGGTCTGGACCCTGGGCGCCGGCACCGCCGCGGGACAACTGACCGGCTCGAACAGCCCGGCGCCGGCCGGGGAGCGGCCGGATTCGACGCGGGTGGGGCCGATGGAACTGCTCCGCGGGGCCGGGGAGGCGTTCACCGGCCTGTTCCGCACCGACCGGGCGGCGACCGGGGAGCCGGAGTGGGATTCGCTGGAGGGCCCCCGGGCCGCGGTGATGACGTTCGTCACCGCGATGGATCGGGTCGCCCTCGGAGACGAGGCCGCCCTGCCGCGGGCGCTGAAGGTTCTGCCGGACGCCGCCGACGCGGAACGGGACGGGGCCGAAGAGCGAGAGGGGGCCGACCGGGACGAGGTCGACCAAGATGCAGTCGACCGGGCCGAGGCCGCCCGGGATCTGTGGGACGTGTTCACCCGGTTGCCGGAGGTCGTCCCCGCCACCCTGCCGGACGCCGCCCGCTGCCGGGAGGAGGGAATCACGCGGTGGGAACTGTTTCCCCGCGGGATCGACAGCGAATGGGCCTACGCCGCTCTGCAGGACGGCGCCCCGGCGGGGACGATCGTGTTGGAGAAAACGTCCGCCGGCTGGCGGTTCACCCCCGCGACCGTCGCCGGGGCGGGGGACCTCGCCGACAATCTGGCGCCGATCCCCCCGCGGCCGCGGAAGGCCGTGCGGGGGGAGGCGTTCGTCCGTGCGGTGACGCCCGTATTCACGGATTCGCCCTGGTGGGCTTGGCTGACGACGGCGCTGGGCCTGGCGGCGGGGTGCGTCGTCGCGTGGTTCATCGCCCGGGGGCTGAACGCCGCGGCGGGCTGGGCCGCGGGGGGCGAGGGCGGGGCGCTGCACCGGTTGGCCGGCGGCGTGATCGGGCCGTTGTTGCGCAGTCTGGCGGTGCCGCTGGGGTTGGCGGCGGTGGTCGCGGGGCTGCTGGCCGGCACCGCCCCGCTGGCCCTCACCCCCACCCTGGAGGACGGCCGCTGGGCGATTTCGGAGCTGTTGCTGGTCGTCGCCGGCGGCTGGTTGGCGGTGGGCCTGCTGGAGTTGGCGATCCTCGGCGTTCGCCGGGCCGCCTTCGACGACGACGACCACTACGCCCGCATGAGCGCCTCCGTCGCCCGGCGAACCCTGCGGCTGATCGCCGGGGTGATCCTGGGACTGTTCGTCGTGCAGAACCTGTTCGACTGGAACGTGACCGCCGTGCTGGGCGGCGTGGGGCTCGTCGCGCTGGCGCTGAGCCTCGCGGCGAAGGACGCCGTCGCCAACCTGTTCGGCGGGGCGATGATCTTCGGCACCCGGCCGTTCCTGGTGGGCGACTGGATCAGCTTCGAGGGGAGATGGGGCGAGGTGGCGGACGTCAGCTTGCAGATCACGAAGATCCGTCTGCTGACCGGCGAAATGTGGGCCGTTCCGAACAGCAACTTCGTCGACAAGCCGGTCGAAAACCTCAGCGAGCGCAAGTACCTGCGGCGGGTGTTCGACGTGCGACTGCCCCTCGACACCCCGCCGGAGAAGATCGCGGAGGCGAAGTCGATCCTGCAGGACGTGCTGACCAGCGACGCGGTCGTCGGCGACGGGCAGGGCGACCTGGAGGAGCGTCCGCCGAAGGTGAACTTCGAATCCGTCGGCGAGTACTTCTTCAATCTGCGGGCGGACTACTGGTACCTCATGCACCCCCGGGAGGCGGCGCCGCAGCGGGACACCGAACGCGGCTGGTTCTCCTATCTGGCCCACTGCGACCTGGTGAATAAGGCCGTGGTGGAACGCTTCCGGGGGGCCGACATCGCCTTCGCCCTGCCGGCCAACGTCGTCTACGAGGCCGGCGAGGTCGCCGCCCTGACCGGCGCCGCCGCGGCCGTCGCCGAGTGACGCGAACGCCGGTCCCGCCGCCCGGCTCGGGGAACCCCGGTGGCGAGGGCCGAACCGGCCGGGCAGGGTGACGCGATGGCCGCCGCCCCCGAAGCTCCGCGCGATTCCGACCCGCCGCCGGACCCGCCGCTGGTCTCCGACGAGCAACTGGAACGGGATTTCGACGCCGCCCCGCCGCTGCGGGAGCCGGGCTCGGCCCCCGTCGGCCGCACCGTGCTGGCGGGGGGCCTGATGGGCACGGCGAACCTCGTCCCGGGCGTCTCCGGCGGGACGATGGTGCTGGTCTGCGGGCTCTACGCCCACTTCGTCGACGCGATGGCGACCGTCTCGCAGGGGAGGCTGATCGGGTCGGCGGGGCGGTTCCTCGCGTTGCTGTTCGCGGCGAAGTTCGCGGCGATGGGGCTGCTGGGCGGGCCGGTCGCGGAGGCGGTCGATTCTCATCAGGCCCACGCCTACGCCCTGTTCATCGGGATGACCCTCGCCGGTACGCCGGTGGTGTGGGACATCTTCCGCGAAGCCCCCGCGGGGCCGGAGCCCAAAGCCGCCGACTGGCTCCTCATCCCGATCGGCGCGGCGCTCATGGCCTCGCTGGCGCTGCTCCCCCCGCCGGAGCAGCACGCGCGGGCCGGCCGGGACTACCGCCCGCCGCACGACATCCCCATGGACGCGGCCGCCGGGGCCGCGGCGTTCGGAGCGATGGCCCTGCCGGGCGTCTCCGGCGGGACGGTCAAGCTGGCGATGGGCCGATACGAACCGACCGTCTGGTCGCTCGGTCAGCCGTTGCCGTGGCTCGGATCGCTGCTCGGCTGGAACGAGGCGGCGCCGGTCTCCGCCTGGGGGCCGATCCTGCTGCCGTACGCGCTGGGGGCGATCGTCGGCCTGGTGGCCGTTTCGAACCTGCTGAAATGGTTGCTGCAACGCTACGAACGGGCGATGGCGGCCCTGTTGCTGGGCGTGCTGTGGGGCAGCGTCGTGCCGGTGATCCGCGTCGGCTGGTTCGGCGGGGCGAGCCCGCTGCCGGACGCCGGGTCGGGCGACTGGTTCGCGTGGGCGGTCGCCTGCGTCGTCGGGTTCGCCGCCGTCTACGCCCTGACCGTCTGGCAGAAGCGGGCCGAACGCCGGGCCCACGCACAGGCGGCTCAGCGTGCGGATTGAGCCGTCGGCCTCAGAGCGTCGCCAGCCACGCCGGCAGGCCCTCGGCGAGTTGGCTGCGGGTCAGCACCGGGCCGCGGTCGGCGGCGCGGGCCGCCTTCAACAACGCCGCGTGCACGTGCGGACCGAACGACAGCACCGGCGGGCCGTCCGCCGGGCGCTCCTCGAGCCAGGCCAACGCACCGGGCAGGGAGAGGTCCAGCACGACGCCCGCCGCGTCGCCCGGTTCGGCCTTCGCGGCGCTGAGGGCCCGCGTCGGGGTGAGGCCGGCGTTGCGGACGGCCTGCACCAGCGGACCGCCGGTCAGCAGGTCGGCGCAGACGATGAGAACGCCGCGGGGAGCGGGCGCCGGGTCGGCGGGGGGGGCCGTCACTTGGTGTCGTTCAGGAAACCGAGCAGCGAACTGTCCACGTCCTCCTCGTCGTCGGCGTCGCCGAAACCGGCGAAGGAGGACTGGTCCTGAGCGTCGGCGCCGGGCAGGGCCTTCAGGGCGGAGGAGTCGGCGTCGGCCTCTTCCTCGCCGTCGTTCAGGAAATCGAAGGCGGCGTCCTCGTCAGCGATCGTCTCGCTGCCGTCGCCGCCGCTCCCCGGCGTACCGTTCTCCCCGTTGGGGTCGCCCGGGTCGAAACGGAGGGTTTCGACGGTTTCGGCGTCGTCTGCGTCGGTCGGCGCTTCGTCGGTCGGCGCTTCGTCGGTCGGCGCTTCGTCAGTCGGGTCCGCGACCACGACCGGATCCGGCTCCGCGACGGGAACGGCGGCCTTGGCGGGGGAGGTCGGGGAGGGCAGGTCCGGTTTGTCCCGCGCCTCGTCGTCGCCGACCGCCTCGAGGTTCGTGCCGCTGTCGGTGACCAGCACGGAGTCGTCGCTGAGTTCTTCAGGCGGCTCCTGCCCGACGAGCGTGCCGCTGGGGGAGTCCTGCAGGTCGTCCTCGGAGAGGCCGCCCTCGGCGACGTGGGATTCGACCTCCGCCAGCATCGCGGCGCCGTCCGGGCGGTAGGAGCGGTCGCCGGCCCGCACCAGCTTCATGGTCACGCCGCCGATCGACAGCGTGCCGCCCAGCGGGACGTCCAGCTCGCGGTCGCCGACCCCCTCGCCGTTGACGAAGGTGCCGTTGCGGCTGCCGAGGTCCCGCACCCGTACCACGGAGCCGTCCACGGTCAGCCGGCAGTGCGACCGGCTGACCCGGCGGGAGGAGATCCGCAACCCCGCGTCGGCGCCGCGGCCGACGACGGCGTCCCGCTCCAAGCGTACGGTCAGGGGGCGACCTTCGCTGCGGGGGAGCAGGAACTCGGCGGCCACGGGAGAAGGCCTCTCGGGGGAAGTGCGGAACCGCTCCACCTTAACTGCGGCCGCGTCGGCGATCACGCATCTAACGACTCGATTGCGAAAAGCCCCCCGCGGAACGCCGGCACAGACCGTGCCGTCGACATTCCCGGGGGGCTCAGTTCGCCGGTTGGTGGGGGGCGCCGCGGCGTTCGGCGATCAGGCCGCGGCTTTCCGCAGAGGGGCGCCGCCGCCGGTCTTGTTGGCGCCGCCGCGGACCATCTCCTCGGTGATGACGTAGGTCTGGCCCTTGCCGTTCTCGGGAAGGTCGTACATCAGGTCGAACATGCCGCCCTCGACGACGCTCCGCAGGCCGCGGGCGCCGGTGTCGTTCTCCCGGGCGACGCGGGCGATCTCCCGCAGGGCCCCGTCGGTGAACTGGAGGTCGGCGCCTTCCATTTCGAAGAACTTCTTGTACTGCCGCACCAGGGCGTTCTTCGGCTCGGTGAGGATGTTCACCAGGTCCGCCTCGCCCAACGGGGAGAGGGCCGAGAGCACCGGCAGACGGCCGACCAACTCGGGGATCAGGCCGAACTCCAGCACGTCGTCCACCGTCACGTGGGCGAGCAGGTCCTTGCTGCGTTCGACGCTGTCCTCGCTGCCGAACCGGTTGAAGCCGATCGCCCGGCGGCCCAGGCGCTGGGCGATGATCTCCTCCAGCCCGACGAACGTCCCGCCGCAGATGAACAGGATGTTGCGGGTGTCCAGCTGGATGTACTGCTGCTCCGGGTGCTTCCGGCCGCCCTGCGGGGGGACGTTGGCGACGGTGCCCTCGAGCATCTTCAGAAGGGCCTGCTGCACGCCCTCGCCGGAGACGTCCCGGGTGATGGAGACGTTCTGGGACGTCTTGCCGATCTTGTCGATTTCGTCCAGGAAAATGATCCCCCGCTGGGCGGCTTCGACGTCGAAGTCGGCGGCGTGGAGCAGTTTCAGGAGCAGGTTCTCCACGTCCTCGCCGACGTAGCCCGCCTCGGTGAGGGTCGTGGCGTCGCCGATGGCGAACGGCACGTCGAGGATGCGGGCCAGCGTTTTGGCCATCAACGTCTTGCCGCAGCCGGTCGGGCCGACGAGCAGCACGTTGGACTTCTCGATTTCGACGTCGTCCCCGTCCTCCGCCTGGTGCATCAGGCGCTTGTAGTGGTTGTGGAGGGCGACGGCGAGGCAGCGCTTCGTGCTGTCCTGGCCGATGACGTACTCGTCCAGGTGGGCGACGATCTCCCGCGGGGTCGGCACCTTGCTGAACAGCGTGGCGCCGCCGCGGCGCTTGCGTTCCTGGTCGAGGATCGACTCGCAGAGGTCGATGCAGTTCCCGCAGATGTAGCAGTCGTCGGGGCCCTCGACGAGCGGGCCGACGTCCCGGTAGGACTTCCGACAGAACGAACAGTTGGCGTCTTTTTTCTTCACGGAATCGCGTCGGCCGGAGAAGTTTTTGGAGGCGGGCATCGGGCGGGGCGGTTCCGGGGGACGAGCCCGGGGGAGTTGACCCTCCCGCAGGAGATAGTCAATCCCGCCGGGGGGTGCGAAGGGCGAAGGAAACGGGCGCCGCGGGCCTCCTGCTCGCCGTGCCGCCCGCCCGACCGCCGGCGTCGCTGCCGGCGCCTCCGCGGGGCCGCCGAGGCGGTCCGCGGGTGGGCGAACGATCCCGCTGGGGGTGATCGGGGCCGCCCCGGCCTCCGCCGCCCCGGGGGGGACGTCGGCAGGTGCGGTCCCGTAGGGTGTCGGCGCTCCGCCCCGTGCCGCCCAACTGTTGCCAGTCCGCACCGAGCGAACAGCGCCAGCCGAACGACCCGCCGCGGGGACGGCCGGGACGGGGTCATTTTACCCCGATCCGGCCGAACCGGGTCGACACTTCCGAAAGACTGTTGCACGCCCCGTGCCAACGCGAGGTTCCGCCGGGGGCGAACGCCGCTCGGTCTACGTCCGCAGGGGCGACGAACGAACGGACGATCCCGGCGGCCGGCGGGGCGGTCCCGACGGCGTCCGCCGGGGTGTAAGAGCGACAGGACGATTCCCGAAAAATCCGCAAACAGGTTCGCCCGCGGACGACTTGCCGGCCGATACCACCGACACGACCGCTCCGGTTTGCGCTCCCGGCCCGTCCGGGCGCGGCCGCAGCGCCCCCCCGCTCCGGCTCCCCGGGTGTGATGACGCGTCCGACTTTTCGCCGACTCCCACTGGCCGCCGCGACGGCGCTCTGTTCCCTCGCCGCCGCCGCGGCGCCGGCGGCGGGGCAGGAGGCGGAGTTCGCCCCGACGGCCGAGGCCCGCTTGGTGCACAGCAACCGGGAGACGTTCCGCATCCCGTTCGCGGCCAGCGCCGCCGACCTCGCCGCGGCCGGCGCCACCGAGGCCCGGTTGCTCGTCAGCCGGGACGGGGGGCGGCGGTGGGAGGAAGCCGGCAGCGCCGCCCCGGGGGCGGGCGGGTTTCAGTTCTCCCCGCCCGAGGACGGCGACTACTGGTTCAGCGTTTTGACGGTGGACGACCGGGGCATGCCGGCCCCGGCGAACGTGGCGATCGTCCCGCAACTGCATGTGCGGCGGGACCGCGTCGCCCCGACGGTGCAGGTCGCCGCGGCCCCCGCCGGCGACGGCACCGTCGCGGTCCGGTGGACCGTGACCGACCCCGACGCCGACCCCGCCGCCCTGCGG